>JAFSQO010000259.1 GCA_017446645.1 Synergistaceae bacterium
CGGGTCATTGGGGTCTGCATCGATTGGCCCGGACAACAGTCCTTCAGGTTTAGGGGGGCAGCCGTGAACCAGAGCCAGATAATATTTATCGACCTGACGTGAAGAGAACATCTCCGACAACAACTGCGAGGTCTCCTCATTGCGGGCTACGACCATCAAGCCAGAAGTCCCCTGATCTAACCTGCTCACTATGCCGGGTCTCAAGAACGCGGTCATCTCCTTGAGTTCAGGATAGCGCACTACAAGCCCCTGAATTAACGTCCCGTGCCAATTCCCCGGAGCCGGGTGTACTACGATACCTGCGGGTTTATTTACGACGATTAAGTGCTCATCTTCGTAGACAATATCGAACTCGACATCTTCACCCTGTAGTGCTTCGAGATTCTCGGACGGCGGCAGTTCTGCGTAAAATACATCGCCTGCATTGACTTTCATCGATGGCTTTAAAACCGGATTCTTGCCCCTGATACAGCCAAGTTTCAGAACGTTCTGGAGCCGTGAACGAGTGATATTTAACTTTTCTGCCAAGAAGACATCGAGCCTTGCATAATCTTTATCTGCAATGATTTCTTTCATGTTGTCGGGTTTAGAGTCTTTCTCCTTGTCTTTATTTATACTCTTCAAGAGCGATTCAAGTGCAGGCATGAAGTGCTTGCGTTTAATTATAAACTCTTCGGGATTTTCCTTTATTGCCTCAAGTGCAGCAGAACGGCATATGAAAGCTATATCTCCTCCGCTCATTCCGTCAGTGAGGATCGCAAATCCGGTTAAATTAACGTCCTCGTCAAGCGGCTTATCTCTTAGTGACAGTCTGAAAATTTCCTCGCGTCCGTCAACGTCTGGCAAGGGCATTTTGATTTTCACGTCAAAGACTCCTGGTGCAAATAATGCTTTGTCCAATAATTTCGGCCTGTTAGTCGCAGCAATCACAGTTACACCGTTAAGTTCTTCTATGCCTGCTATCTCAGCTAAAAATTGCCCGGTCAGCCTATTCTCAGTCGAACTAAAAGATGACGAATAATTATTTGTCCTGTCCGGGAAAAGAGTCTCAATTCCGTCAAAGCATATTATCGAGGGAGCAGCTTGTTTTGCAGTCCTGAATATTTCTTTCAGGGCACGTTCTGAATCACCAAGATAACGAGACATTAAGTTAGCACTCTGGACGTTGATGAAATTTACGCCGCTTTCGTGAGCCAATGCCTTTGCAAGCATAGTTTTTCCTGTTCCCGGAGGTCCGTACATGATTATGCCCTTCACCGGCTGAATTTTGTGACGCTCGAAGATTTCCGGATGAGTCAATGGCCATATCACTGTATCCGTAAGTTTTGCCTTTATCTCGTCAAGTCCTCCTATATCGCTCATGCTGACATCAGGGACTTCGACAAAGACAGCGCGTGTTGCAGACGGTTCTGTTTCGAGTAAGGCATTCATGAAGTGTTTCATGCTGACTTCAAGTTTTGAGATCTTCTCATATGGGATTTCCTGAGCCTGAAAATTCACGAACGGCAAAATATCACGGACGCATGACATTGCAGCTTCTTTTGCGAGGGCTTCTAAATCCGCACCGACAAAACCATGTGATAAATCAGCAATCTTCTTTAAATCTACGTCTTCAGCTAAGGGCATTCCTCTGGTGTGAATCTTTAAGATTTCGAGCCTGCCCTTCCTGTCTGGTACTGGTATAGCAATTTCTCTATCAAATCTTCCGGGCCTTCTCAAAGCGGGGTCTAAAGAGTTCGGGATGTTAGTAGCTCCTATGACTATTAATTGACCTCGTGATTTAAGTCCGTCCATTAGGGCGAGCAGCTGGGCGACTACCCTGCGTTCGACTTGTTTCTCGCCTCCCATGTCTTCGCGTTTGGGTGCTATTGCGTCAATTTCGTCAATAAATATTATGGAAGGTGCGCGGTCTTGGGCTTCCTCGAAGATTTTGCGCAGTCTCTCTTCACTCTCACCGTAGAATTTGCCGATTATCTCAGGGCCTGATATGTGAGTGAACCATGCATCAGTCTCATTGGCAACTGCACGGGCTATAACAGTCTTGCCTGTACCGGGAGGGCCGTAAAGCAAAACACCACGGGGCGGTTGAATTCCAAGACGCTCGAAGACCTGGGGAAATCTCAAGGGAAGCTCAATCATCTCACGAACCTTGCGAATCTGTGAACCCAGTCCGCCAATGTCTTCATAAGAAATTTTGTGAGGGCTTTTACTCTCCAATGGCTTTAATAAATTCAAGTACGTAGACTTTGTGATAATTACTATGCCCTCCGGTGTTGTGCTCATTACCTGAAAATCGCAGACCCTGGTCCCGAAAAGATTAACGCGGATCCTGTCACCCAGATTAACGGCCTGGCCTTCTAACAGCGAAAGAATATAGCCCTCGTCCTTTTCCCGGTCTGAGAGTTTTACGTCACCAAGAGGCTGCAAAGTAACGCTGCCTGCAAAATGGTAGATTATGCTGCTTTCGAGATTAACATTTTCGTCCAGGGCAACGCCTGCGTTCTCTCGTATTAATCCGTCAATTTGAATTATGCCTTGTCCTGTTTCTTTATCACCGCTCCTGACTCTTGCCGCTGTAGTCTTTTTGCCTGTTATAGAAATTAAATCGCCTTCTGATAAATTAAGGGCCTGCATATCGTCCGGGTGAATTCGTGCAAGTCCCTTCAGAGCGTCACCTGAATAAGCCTCCTGAACCTTAAAGATTTTAAGCATTTGTTATGACTATCCCTTCGATTTTTGCGTGCTATAATTAAAGCGTCCGGGAGAGCTTCGGACATAC
>JAFSQO010000260.1 GCA_017446645.1 Synergistaceae bacterium
GATTAACGCGCCTGAAGAACGTTCCTATGGGATCATCAAGAACAGCATCATTATGTTTCTTGATAATCAGGAAATCCAGCCTCACAGGCTCCTCCCCTAATTCCTTTTCCTGTTCGTAAGTTACAGGTGCGTTTGCCAAATCATAAAAGACCTTCATCGCAGCGTAAAAGCCATAATGAAATTTACTCCTTACACGCTTCTCCGCCATTACGTCACCTCGCGTTCAAGTTAAGTAGGCAAACTGAGTACTTGCTCATTATACAACGTAAAAAAATACCCCGTCTGAACAGTCAGACAGGGTGTTATTTCGTGATTATAGCGACCGACTACTGCACAAGCATAAAGACATTGTCTCCCTTACTATAACCGCTCTCTGCGTCATAAGGTTTTAAATCAATCGTCCTACCAGCCAATAACCCAACAGACTTTGCACGGCCTGCAAGTTTCTTCTTCACTGCAATACACTCCCTGTTTTTGGAGCCGTCTTTGCCATAAATAGAGATAGTTGAGCCACTGGAATCTCCACATATATCGCATTCTACAAACCATGCCTTGTCTTTCTCGGTGTTATCACTAGGAATTAACTTATAGCTGGCTTGTCTGGGAAAATCTTTACCGTTAAGGTATGTCATTATTTTATCCCATTTATCTGAGTTCTTTCGGGTACTAATTTCGTCTTGGTCTCTAACTGCAGTTTTACTCAAGTATGTATCAACATTATCAGCGAAATACGCAAGAGCAGCAGTCTTCAGGTTGCGCAGATCCGAGATTATTACAGTTGCCTTCGCAGTTGCGACAGCCTCCGAACTCGACAACATCATCATAGCTGACAGAATGCCTATTACAACAATAACAATCAACAACTCAACAAGGGTGAAGCCCTTGCGGTTTGAAGCAAACTTTTTCATTATGCACATCTCCTATACATTTAAGATTAAGATTAAGACTCAATATAAGAATTATACAAGCCATGATACACAAAAACAATGTCAATAGCTAGTAAAGTGAGTGAGTACAAAAATACCCCGTCCGAACACTCAGACAGGGTGTTATTTCACGATTTTATCTGACGGTTACTAAAACGAGTACAGAAACGTACCCATTGCCTCATCTTCAATTGTGATTTTTAGCTTGCTTGTTAGTGTTGAGAAAATATCAACTAGCGAATAAGCATATAAACGTCTGTGCCAGTTCCGTCATAATAACCGTTATACGTATTCGTAGTACTATCCTTAGTCGTCATATCTTTTAAAATACCTACAGACTTGGCGCGTCCTGTTAATTTTTCTTTAATTTTTGCGATATTAGTACCGGTAATTGAATAGTGCACAAACCAAGCATCAACATTATCACCACTAGGTTGTTTTATGTCATAACCGGCCATTGAACTTCCCGTAACGTCTTGTCCACTGGTCAGATAAGGCTTTATCTTATCCATAGTAGGAACTGTGTTAGAAGTAGCGTAATCGTCCATATGGTCAGTGTAATACGCTAGTGCTGCGGTCTTGATATTCCGTAAATCCGCAACAATCGTAGTCGCCCTCGCGGACGATACAGCCTCCGAGCTTGACAACATCATCATTGCGCTCAAAATTCCAATTACAACGATAACTATTAACAACTCAACAAGGGTAAAACCCTTACGCTTAGAATCAAACTTTCTCATTATAAATCTCTCCTTCATTGTTACACCCTCCAAGCTGAATTTGCACTTACATAAACAATGCACATGGAAGGCGTGATAAAATACTCGGCAATATTCCCAAGTACCAAGTATTATAATCACCATAGACATTTTCGTCTATAGTTTCTCAAAATTTAGTGTAATTTTTGACAACTTCACATATTCCTAGCGAATCTTCATGTAGACAGTGTATTGTTTTCCGCTATACGTTGCCTTTTCGTCAAGTTGGGCGAGCAGTCCTGCAGCCGTGGCACGTTCCGAAATTTTTTGTGCAACAGATTTCTTTTCCATGCTGCCTAAATTGCCGAAATCGTATTTTACGTACCATTCGTCATTGTTATTTGCTTCGATACTGAAGTTTTCAACGAGAGCATCAAAATTTGAATCAGAAGTCAAGTAAGTTCTTATGTCATGAAGATTAGGGGTAGCTGTGGGTTTCTCGTTTCTGTCGTATATCATTGTGGCTGTCCTGATGTGCTGCATGTCGATAACTATGGAGGCTGCCCGCGATGTCATAATAATATCAATGCCTGAAAAAGCCATATAGACACTCAAACCGCCTATAACAATAATGACAATCAACAACTCTACTACCGTAAAGGCTGTAAAAGCACGAGAACGCAGACGCAATAAATCTTTTATATCCCTCATCAAATCCTCAATCAAAGCAAACCCTTCTTACTGTCGTTGTATAGCATGGAATTTTACAGTAAGAAGGGCAAATAAACAACATGATAAAGCTATGAATTTTTCTATGACAGCTGAACGATTGCCGAAGTAATTGGCGCGAAGATTGCGAGTGCTATGATAGCGATAATTCCTCCGACAAAGACAATCATGAAAGGCTCAAGCAGCGATACTGTAGCCTTTATCTGTTCGTCAAGTTCCTGGTCGTACCATGTTGCAACGCGTTCGAGCATCTGGTCAAGGTGTCCTGTTTCCTCGCCGATCCTCATCATCTGGGATACCAGTGTCGGAAATATCTTGGCCTGTTTTGCTGAATCTCCGAGTGACATTCCTCGTATTGCATTCTTTCTCAGGGTTTCAAATCCATCTTGGACGACTACATTGCCTGCAGTGCCTTCTGACATTTCGAGACTCCTGACGACAGTAACGCCTGCCGATACAAGCGAAGCAAATGTTCTTGCTGAACGTGCCATTGCTGCCTTGAACAATAAATCTTTGAGGACAGGAATCTTCAGCTCGACTTTATCAACGTATCTTTTTGTCTGCTTGTTGGAAATCAGGAATCTCAATAGGAATATCAATCCTACGACTGCAAGGGCGATTATTTGCCAATGAGCCTGGAACCAGTCACCTGCTGCGAACATTGCGAGGGTCAGTTCGGGAAGTTCTATGCTCAATGACGCGAAGACCTCCTGAAATTTTGGCACTAGGAACATGAAGAAAGCTATCAGGATTAACACTGCAAAGAGCATTATGAAAGCAGGGTAGAACAAGGCACTTCGTATCTTGCCGCGTAATTGCTGCTGCTTCTCAAGGAGTGTTGCGCCCTGTTCAAGCGAGTAGTCTAACATACCGCCCTCTTCGCCTGCCTGAACGAGTGAGACTAACAGCTGATTGAAGGCCGGGTGTTGGGCCATTGCCTGACTTAGGGTTACGCCCCTGTCTAGCCTGTTCTTGATGTCGTTCAATATTTTCTTGAGTGCCCTGTTGCTCTCCTGAGTCGTGATTACGTCAAGTGAAGTAGTCAGCGAGAGTCCTGCACCTTCCATAGTAGCGAGCTGCCTGAAGAAGACCATTAAAGTCTTGAGTGAAAGTCTATTAGATACCGGCAGCAATTCACCCAAATCCATGTGAAGAAGGGACTTACCGCTTTTGCTTCCTCCTGTTTTGGCTGCTGATTTAGCGTTCTTGGAACTCAGGCTTATCACCATAAGATGACGGCCCTTAAGCTGTTCGACCGCTCCCTTTTGGGTATCAGCTTCGATTGTGCCCTCTACTATTTCTCCGTCCTGTGAGCGTGCTCTGTAATTATACTGCATTAAAACCAGTTCCTCCGGATTGTGATTATACGCTCATTGACAATAATCTTTCTATTTCGGGGACATCATAGGCATAACTCCTCGCTGTTGATTTTGAAATTGAGCCTGCCCTGAAGAGCCTGACTAAATCCTGCTCCATTGTGTGCATTCCGGTGCTCATTCCTGTCAGCATTGAGTTTCGTAAACTTGCCGTCTTTCCTTCACGAATATTGCTGCGGACTGCTGGAGTCGACAACAACAATTCAGTAGCGCAAAATCTGCCCTTAAAGCCTGACGCGGGTAATAACTGCTGGGAACATATGCCTATCAAAGTATATGCGAGCTGCAATCTTATCTGGTTTTGCTGGTGAGGCGGAAACACGTCTACAATTCTTTCTATAGACTGTGAAGCGTCCTGAGTGTGAAGTGTGCCCAGAACTAAGTGTCCTGTCTCTGCTGCTGTGATGGCTGCTGAGATAGTCTCTAAATCTCTCATTTCACCGATTAAGATTACATCAGGGTCCTGACGCAGGACGTGCCTTATCCCC
>JAFSQO010000261.1 GCA_017446645.1 Synergistaceae bacterium
CCTGATCTGCGAAAGGGTCTTTGCGCCGTTGACCAGGGTTCTCAAGTCGCCTTTGTATCTTGCAAATAAAATCGAGAACGATGTCAATAATATATCATCTGGAACGAGTTTATTTACTTTTCCGAAGACCTGAGAGTCAGTGATTACGATCTTGGGCTTAACGTTCAGGCTTGCGAGAGTTTCTGAGAGTCTAGTGTCCTGACAGATAAAAGCCTTGCAACCGGAGTCCAAAATATCGCGTATAGTCTGCTGTTGAGGCAATATTAATCTCCCTTTGGGGGCAGCCTTATCAATAGGGATTACGAGAATGACTACATCGCCTGCATTTAATTTATCAGCAATTAATTTTTTCTCGTTCTTCTTATTCTTTGCGAGTGCAGCAATCTTCTCCTTCAATGCATCAACATTCTCACCTGTCAATGCGCTCACAAATAGGCCAGCTCCTTCACGGGTCTGCAACAAGTCGGCTTTATTATTGGCTATTATGTAGGGAAGATTCCTTGAGTCGAACAAGTTGATTAATTCACGTTCTGAGTCAGCAAGCTCACTCAATGCATCATGGACGAGCACAGCAATGTCACACTGAGCAAGAATTTGTCTAGCACGTTTGACCCTCATTTCGCCGAGAGTGCCTTCATCATCAAGTCCAGGCGTATCAATTATCAGCACCGGGCCAAGCGGTAATAATTCCATTGCCTTCTTTACGGGATCTGTCGTTGTGCCTTTGACCTCGCTTACGACTGAAAGCTCCTGACCTGTTATAGCATTTACTAGGCTTGATTTTCCTGCGTTCCTGAGTCCGAAGAATGCTATGTGAACTCGTTCGCCAGAAGGTGTATCGTTAAGGCTAGAACCTGAAGTCTCTTGCATTACCATTCTTCATGGCCTCGATATTTTTTCTTGCAATTTCCCTGACGTTCTCTCTGGGAATCCGCATTAACTCCCGCTCAATCATCTCATAGCCGATTCTCTTAGTCTCCGGTGATGCATAATCCTCAAGATACTCAGTAAGAGTCATCAAGGCATTGGGGTGACAGCAGTTAAGTATTTGCCCGGACTTGCAGAGACTCATGAATCTGTCGCCAGTCCTTCCAGCCCTGTAACAAGCCGTGCAGAATGACGGGATATGATTTTGCTTCATCAGCCATTGAACAACTTCATCAAGTGTCCTCTGGTCAGAAACGTCAAACTGCTCCGTATCATGTGGTCTCTCTTCAGTTGTGTAGCCTCCGACGGAAGTGCGTGAACCTCCTGAAATCTGGGAAATCCCGACCTCAAGCATCTTTGCGCGGACTTTCTCATTCTCTCGTGTCGAAATTATCATGCCTGTGTAAGGCACGGCAACCCTGATACATGCTGCAATCTTCGTGAAAATCTCGTCAGGTATTGAGTTATTGAAGTCGTCGGGATCTATATCATCAGCCGGTTTGACTCTGGGAACGCTGATAGTGTGAGGACCTACACCGAATACTGCCTCTAAATGTTCAGCGTGCATTAAGAGTCCTGCGAATTCGTACTTGTAGCCTTCAAGACCAAACAAGACCCCCAGACCTACGTCATCGATTCCGCCCTGCATTGCCCTGTCATGAGCCTCAGTGTGATAGTTATAATCATGCTTTGGCCCTGTTGGGTGCAGTGTCTCGTAGCTCTTCTTGTTGTAAGTCTCCTGAAATAAAATATACGTGCCTATTCCTGCCTCCTTGAGCTTTCTGTAATTCTCTACTGTAGTTGCAGCAATATTCACGTTCACGCGCCTAATATCGCCATTTTTGTGATGTACGCTGTAAATGGTCTTAATACTCTCAAGGATATACTCAATCGGGTTATTCACGGGGTCTTCACCGGCTTCAATTGCGAGGCGTTTATGTCCCATGTCCTGAAGCGCAATAACTTCTGCTCTGATTTCGTCCTGAGTTAATTTCTTTCTGGGAATGCTTTTATTTTTCGTGTGATAAGGACAGTAAAGGCAGCCGTTAATGCAATAATTCGAGAGATACAGGGGTGCAAACAGGACGATTCTGTTGCCGTAAAAAGCGAGCTTGATTTCTTCAGCGACCTCGTAAATGCGCTTGATTTTCTCCGGGTCTTCGCAGGCCAGCAGGACAGACGCTTCTCTGTGAGTTAAACCTGAACAGGTGCAGCCGTTAGCGTTGAACTTAGGGCGGGCCTTTTCGAGTAACTCATCAATCAGGGCAAAGTCGTTTTTATGAGCTTCTGCGTAAATCAAAGTGTCGAGTATTTCATCGTGATTAATAAATTCGTCAGCATTGAGTGACTTCGGATCGTATTTCATATAATTTTACCCTCCATTCTTGCAGGTCAGAGTGAATAATAATAATCTTTCCTGTCAGAAATTAATTTTTCAGAGATTATAACACTTATGCTAAAATTCATAATAAATATTTTACGCAGGGAGCAATTGACTTGAGCAATAACAAACGTCCTGTATTTCGCTTGTATGCCAGAAAATTTTGCAGATTATTCACGAGACGCAAAAATTCTCACACATGGAGGCGGGACAGACGGCACTTTAACTTCTTCAGCCATAAGAATTTTGACCGAGTGCCCTACATAATCAGGAGGAAAGCTGACAATGTAGGGTTGTTCTCGTATTTCATTACGATTTTGGGAGGCATTGCCTACGCTGACAGACATAACATGATCCCTGTTGTCGACATGAAGAACTATAGCAACCCATATTTATACCCAGAAGAGACTGGCAGGATTAACGCATGGGAATATTATTTCACTCAGCCCGGAAATATCTCGCTGGAAGACGCTTTATCCTGTAGAAATTATATACTTGGCCGTGACACTGCAAAACATGTAAGACCGGAACTACTCGCAAATTTTTTATACAATAAGCGGAGTAAAACATACAGGCTTGATTACTGGCGTGAAATCTGCAAGAAGTATATTCGCTTCACTCCGGAAGTAATTGCGAGACTCGAAGCATTAAAGCAAAATTATCATGGCAAGAGAATTCTGGGAGTGTTATTGCGCGGAACTGACTACACGACACTAAAACC
>JAFSQO010000262.1 GCA_017446645.1 Synergistaceae bacterium
CTTGTTGGACGTTCAGAGGCGGATAGGGGGAGGGATAATGTATCTTGATTGTGAAGATAAAGAAAAGCTGAGAGAATTTTACGAGGGCGAGAATTTCAAGAAGGCCGGAGAAAGATTTTCAGAAGAAGACAACAAGAAATATCTACAGTACCTCAGATTTTTTTAGCGGGTAATGTAGTTCGTGGACTAGGTAGCGACATAGTTTAGCCCACGAATGTTGAAATTTTCATTTCCCTGCTTATTATCTAGCCTCTACATATGCCATAAATATATCAACAGATCCAGGACCTGTTGGACATACATCAATCCCCTCTATCACCGGCAAAAACAAATGCTTTCTGAGAGTAATACAGGCATAAGTTCGTATAAGGTTTCCCCAAAATCGAGCCATTTGACTAGCAAGCCATTGTTGTAAACATCAAGAACGTCCTCAATAGAAAAGTTATCGCGCAGGTCATCGAGGGTTCTAATCTGTTCGCCGCCGAAATTAAGATTGAATTTTATTTTGGCCACTAAAATATATCCGATCCTTTCAACCTACTAATACTTACCTATTTTTTACAAAATCTGCGAGTACTTTGGGTATAGCAACTTTCTTTCGAAAGAGGGCTGGATCTCGCAAAGTCCACAGTTTTCCTGTAGACGCTGTGTTGCAAAAAGCCTTGGTTCTCGGCAAATTTTATTCTTACAACACGGTTAAAGAGTATAAATATTTTATATTTTATTGTCAAGTAACATTATAAATAAATTTACTATGCGAAACCTTCCTTTACATTGATCGATTGGGAAAATGGGAAAATATTCAGGCACATCATTACCGGATAACGCTTTCTTTCATGATATGCCTGATAGTTTGCATTCAGATATTACTCTAGTTATTATTCATGTAATTTATCATTGAGAGGGCTGCCTGCTTTGCCCCTTCAACAGCATGAACTACAGTCTTTGCGCCTGTAATTACATCACCTGCTGCGAAAACTCCTTCACGTGTCGTCATGTAGTTCTCGTCAACGATTAGGAGGCCGTTCTCTGCTGCAGTAAGTCCGCTGGTTGTGCGAACAAGTTTGCCCCTGGGGACCTGACTGATCGCAATAATCGTAGAGTCCGCTTCTGTCTGGATAAGCTCGTCTTCAGTGCCGATTATCTTATCGTTCTCATCATAAATCGTGCGTTTGAATACAGGGCCTCTCTCAGTGATTTCCTGAATCTGCATACCCGTCTCGATTTCCGCGCCGTCTAGTTTAGCGTAGGCTACTTCACTGGAACTTGCTGCGATTTCTTTTCCCATTGCATAGAGAACTACTTCTTTTGTACCGTTTCGTAATGCAGTTCTTGCCACGTCCATTGCTGCATTGCCTACACCGATTACTGCGACTTTGTTCCCTAAATGATGGGCTTTCGGGTTAGCAAGATAATTCAGGGCGAAATGAACGTTGCCGAATGATTCGCCTTTAATGCCGAGACTGCGGGGCTTCTCTGCTCCAGTTCCGATAAAGATTGCCTTGTAGTCGTCTCTGAATAAATTATCTATCATTAAGACCGTGCCTATTGTAGCATTGAGCCTTATCTGAATCCCCATCTCGGTTAATCTTGCCTCGAAACGTTCAAGAACGCTCTTGGGTAATCTGAACTCCGGTATCCCATACTGAAGCAGCCCCCCGATTTTGCTCTTCCATTCAAATATAGTAACAGGATAGCCTTCAAGGGCAAGCAGCACTGCAACAGTCAGACCTGCCGGACCTGCGCCGATCACTGCGACCCTTTTGTCGTGTTTAAGCTCAGGGATTTTTACCTGCATTCGGTCTAAGTACATTTCTGAAATATAATTCTCGATACTTGAGAAGTGAACGGGACTGTCCTTTTTGCCCCTTATGCAATTCCCAGCGCACTGTTTGGCGTGATTGCAGACTTCAGAACATATCACTGATAACGGATTATTCCTGAATAAAATCTCTCCTGCTTTCATTAAATTATGCTCACGGAAAAGCTTTATTATTTCAGGTATAGGCGTATGAACAGGGCAGCCCTCTTGACACTTGGGCTTCTTGCACTGGTAGCACCTTTCGGCTTCTGACATTATGTGTAACGGCATAATTTACTTCGCTTTCTTGAGTAATTCGTTGAGGGCCTGGATCAATGGCTGAACCCTCTTATCAGTTGCCGGTTTGCTGAGGGCATCAATTCCGGTTATCTTGTCGCCCCAGTATTGTTTGTTGCGTTTGACGCTGACACTGACGACTCCGCCTTCAAGTGAGAGACCTGCAAATAAGCCTTTTGTCAATGAGTAGCTGTAAATCGAAGCCCTCGCCCTGCCATCTGTTGCTGCCTCGAACTGACGACCTGTAGGGCCGACTGCTATGCCTATATTTCCGCCGAGTTTAGTCCTGCTGTGAAGGAAAGCATCGACACCTTTCTCGTTGATTATTGCCAAGAGAAGCGAGACCTGCTCCATTCCAAGCTGGAAACCGAATGAACCGCCGCTGATATTATAGAAGCTGGGACCGTACCATTTGCCGTTCTCTTGACGCAGAATTAAGCCCTCACCGTATTCACCGCCAAAGACAAAGCCTGCCTTCAGCATTGAGGGGACTAAAGCAATTGCATGTGAAGTCTTGATTGTCTTCGCAATGTCCCTTGCATCGCCTGAACTTCCTGCCTCACGGATCATAGAGAGTGCATCACTGATTATTGCTTCGGGTGACTGATACGCTGCCATCGCCGGAACAGACAAGACGAATACTAAGATTAACGCTAAAATTTTCTTCATGATTATTAACCTGCCTTTACAGCTTATAATATAATTATCATGAATATATTAACACAAGAATTTTTTACTCGTTCAGGAAACGGGTTTATATATATGTAATTTTTTGACATAACAGGAGGATTTTTCATTTGACGCAGAAATATTCAGGTTCCCGCAGAAAAGCAAATACCCCCTCAGACCACGAGAGACTGAGCTTTATACCGTTAGGCGGGCTTGGAGAAATAGGGAAAAACATGTACGTAATTGAATACAACGACGAGATTATAGTAATCGACAGCGGACTCAAGTTCCCAGACAGCGAACTGCCGGGAATTGACTATATCGTCCCTGATATTTCGTATCTTGAAGCTAACAGGGACAGAATTCTCGCAATAATCATCACACACGGACATGAAGACCATGTAGGAGCCTTGCCTTATGTGCTGCCGAGACTCAACGTGCCTCTTTACGGTACGCAATTGACACTTGGCCTAATCAAGAATAAGCTTCAGGACGACCTGCCGGGCTTTAAACCAGAAACTTTTGAGGTCAGGGCAGGTGACATAATCAAAATAGGCTCATTCACGATAAGATTCATTGCTGTAGCCCACTCAATCCCAGACGGTGTAGCACTCTCGATCGATACGCCTCTGGGCAGGATAATTCACTCAGGGGACTTCAAGCTGGACTCTACGCCTATTGACGGACGAGTTACTGAATATGGGGCCTTTGCAGAAGAGGCAGAGAAGGGCGTACTGCTGCTGTGTTCGGACTCTACGAATGCTGAAAGAAAGGGCTTCACACCCAGCGAGAAGACTATATCGGCAACACTTGAACAGCTCTTCAGGACGTTCAGGAGCAAGAGGATCATAATCTCATCATTTGCAAGTAACGTCCACAGGATTCAACAGGTTGCAGATGTTGCAGCAAAATTCAACCGGAGAATTGCTTTTCTTGGACGCAGCATGATCCGTAACGCAGAACTAGCTATGGAACTGGGTTATCTCAAAATCGACAGGAAAATAATAATCTCTATCGAAGAAAGCTGGAAATACTCGGACAATCAGCTGGTAATCATCACTACAGGTTCACAGGGCGAGCCGTTTTCAGGTCTTGTAACAATGAGCAGGGGCGAGAACAAATCCGTAACTCTAGGCGAACATGATGCAGTGTTCCTTCTGGCTTCAGTAATTCCGGGCAACGAGAAATTAATCAACAACACGATTAACAGGTTATTCGCACAGGGCTGTGAAGTGGTCTACGAGAAAGAGAGACAGATCCACGTTTCAGGGCACGCATCAGCAGAAGAGCTGAAGATTTTGCTGAACATAGTCAAGCCTCAGTATTTCGTCCCGATTCATGGGGAGTATAAGCATTTAGTCAGGCACTCTCAACTTGCTCAGGAAGTGGGAATTCCCCCGCGCAATATCTTCCTGATGATTAACGGGGAGGTCTTGACCTTCACAAAGAACTTGCCCCCGAAGAAGCAGGGTCATGTCCAGGCAGGGGCAGTAATAGTTGACGGGAACGCAGCGGGCAGCATTAAGAGTGAAGTCCTGAAAGAGAGACGCGAAATTGCAGAAGACGGAGTCCTCGTTGTGAGTGCAGCAGTTGATGACAGGGGTAATCTCTTGGCTCCAGTAGCTATAGAGACTCAGGGGGTATTTATCTCAGATGACACCAGGCAGATTTTCAACGAGCTTTATGCCTCAGCAGAACAGGCCATAAGGGAATTCTCTGGTAAAAAGATCAACGTTGACTCTCTTAAGAAATCAATCAAGGCAAGGGTTCGTGATGTCTTGAGAAAACGCAACTCATCATTTGCCGTAGTAATGCCTGTAGTCTCATTAAAGCGTTCAGGCTTCTACGATGATACGTCATTATTCGAGAAGGATTTCTTTTGATATAGGAGGCTTTATTCATGCTTCAAACGATTATTCTGGGGGCAGTTCAGGGTTTATGCGAGTTCTTACCCGTCAGCAGTTCGGGTCATCTGGCATTGCTGCAAAACCTTTTCGGCCTTGCAAACAACAATCTAGTAGCCTTTGACCTTCTGCTTCACTGTGCTACGGTCTTAGTGATACTCATATTTTTCTGGAGGGACATAATCAAAATTCTCGCTGACTGGTTCGGCGGTTGGTTCTCTCCCAAAATCAGGAAGCGTCCGGGCTGGGCATATGGCTGGGCGGTCTTGATTGCGACTTTCATGACTGGTGTGATTGGTCTTCCGTTGAGAAAGGCAGTAGATTTCATTTCGGGCGACATTTTTTACATTGGTCTTGGCTTGATATTTACGGCTCTGGTCATGTTGACAGTTCCGTTAATCTCAAAACGTCGAGTAAATTCATCGTTCATTAGAATAGCAATTTGTGTAGGGATTGCTCAGGGTGTTGCAGTACTGCCCGGTGTGTCGCGTTCCGGAATGACTATAATGGCCGGTTTGCTTCTTGGTCTCGGTGTCAGTGAGGCGTTCAGGTTCTCGTTCTTGATTTCGGTTCCTGCAGTTCTGGGCGGGTCATTTCTTGAGGCCATGAAATTACTAAAGTCCGGCGAGCCTGCGTTCTTGCCTGACGGTTATATTTTTGCGTTGATTACGGCGTTTGTACTGGGTTTAACGGCACTGGGATTAATGCGCAGACTTGTTCTTGCTGGCAAGTGGGGATACTTTGGGCTTTACTGTCTTGTGATTGGCTGTATGGCTATATTTTTATCTTTATCATGATGACTATGCGAAAAATTATTCTTGCATCGGGCAGTCCCCGCAGGCGTGAGTTGCTTACGGGGCTTGGTCTTGATTTTGAGTTATATAGGCCGGAAGTTGACGAGTCAAGGCTCCCTGACGAGAAGCCTAAAGATTTATGCAGGAGATTATCGAGGCTAAAAGCGCATTCGGGTTCGCAAAAGTTTCCTGACTCTATAATCATTGCTGCTGACACCA
>JAFSQO010000263.1 GCA_017446645.1 Synergistaceae bacterium
GCCAAAACTTTATTCACGTTTTCGATACCGTGAACCTTCTTGACCCAGTGCATGGCCTGTGATTTGTCTCTCTGTAAGGCAAGTGCTTCTGTTAAGGTCCAGGCGAGTCCCTCGTAGACTTTGCTGCGTAAATCCCTGCGCCAGTGTTCTGAGCTTTCAGGGTAAACGAGTCTCAAATTTTCGTCAATCCTCTTTGCTCTAGGTTTTATCAGCTTCAGGAGTCCTGAGAAAAATTTTGCCGTAATTTTCCCTCGAATGCCTGTACCTGAGAGAGCCTCAAAGAATTTTATTGCGTAGACTGCTGCCTTCATTGAGCCAACACTCTTTTATAGACGCTGATGAGTGACTCCGCGCACTTCTCATGTGAACGCCTTGACTTCAGAAAATGACGGGCCGACATTGCCATGTGCCTGCCTTTCTCGCCTAAGCCTAATTTGATTATCCTGCTGAGGTCAGAATTCTCATCAATCATGAAATAACCGTCAGGGCCAAGAATTTCGTCAAGATAGCCGGATTTCTTCGAGGCTACACAGACTCCTCTCATGGTCAAGATACCTGCGCGCATTGCTTCTCTGGGGCCTGTCTCTGAGGCAATATAGATTCCGCTCAGGGCTTCGGGTCTCAGGACTTTCTGATAAATGTCAATGACTTCGTAATCACCTTCAGGCAAATCAATTTTTCCGCGAACAAAGACTGCTTTGCGTAAATCTTCAGTCCGTGATGCCAAAGAGTCAAAGACCGGGTAAATCACACCTTGCCCAGTTAATGCGCCTTCGTTAAATAATCTGGTCGGATAGCCTGCCCACTTATTGCTGTCGAGTAAAGTATGCACTGTCCTTGAGTGAAGCTGCACAATCTTCCACCAGAAAGGAGCATGACCAAACAGGTGCCAGATGCTTTTGCGGGCAAAGATATTTTTGAAGCGTTCGAAGCCTGCCTGACAGCCTGAGTCTTTCGCGCTGATTATTTTAATCTCTATGTCCTTTGAGTGACTCTTGAATGACGAAGCCATGTCCCTGATTATCTGGTCAAAGACGGGATTAACTGACTTTGCAATGTACCAGTTAAAGTAACGCATAATTTAAGCAAACTCGGCCATGTTGAATTTTTTGCGGCCTACCCTGACAAATAAATATTTCCCGTTGAGTAATGCAGCCTTGTCAAGTTCTGCCTTCTCATCGGTTATCTTGCTGCCGTTAATCGAGACTCCTCCCTGACGAATTGCACGCTTGGCCTCACCATTGGACTCACAGGCTCCTGATGACGCGATTATGTTCACGACTCCTGCAGGGAACGCAAAGCCTTCGAGTTTCTTGTAGGGGACTTCCTGCTTGAGAATCTCACAGGTCTGTTCGCTGACTTCCGCGAAATCCATTGAAGGATTGAAAAGTATCTCGCTGACGTTGACAACGCTCTTTGCAGTCTCCTCACCGTGAACTGTTCGCGTTACTTCAAAGGCTAATTTCTTCTGGGCGACTCTGTTCTCAGGTTTTGTATTATGTTGTGCCATCAAGTCCGCAATCTCTTCAAGCGATAAGAACGTGTAGAGCTTCAGCAATTTCTCTACATCCCTGTCATCAGTGTTGAACCAGAACTGATAGAACTTGTAGGGGCTTGTCTTGTTAGCGTCGAGCCAGACTGCTCCGGCCTCAGTCTTGCCGAACTTAGTACCAGATGAAGTAAGCAGCAACGGTTGAGTCAGTCCAAAGACTTCTGAGCCTGAAGTGCGCCTGATGTAGTCAGAACCTGCGAGCAAATTACCCTGCTGGTCATTGCCTCCCATCTGAAGCCTGCAATTATAGTGTTCGTTCAAGTATTTGAAGTCCATAGCCTGAAGCAGGACATACGAGAATTCAGTGTAGGAGATTCCTTTTTCCGGGTCTTCGAGCCTTGACTTAATGTACTCGCGGGCAATCAGATTGTTAATCGAGAAGAATTTCCCGACATCATGAAGAACCTCTAAGAACGTGATTTTACTCAGCCAGTCATAATTGTTGAGGAGTAACGCAGAATTTTCTCCGCAGTCAAAGTTCAGGAATTTCTGCAACTGTACTTTCACGCCCTCAATATTATGCATGACTGCCTCAATTGTGATTAGGTTGCGTTCCTTGCTCTTGCCGCTTGGGTCACCGATGAGTCCAGTGCCTCCTCCTGCCAGTGCTATGGGTCTGTGTCCTAATCTCTGAAGCCATCCCAAAGCCATTAACGGGATCAAGTGCCCGACGTGTAAACTGTCCGCAGTGGGGTCAAAGCCGACATAAGCCGTAACCATCTCTTCAGACATGACTTGTGATAATCGCTCTTCGTTAGTGCACCATTCAAAGTAGCCGCGCTGTTTTAGAGTTTCAAATGCATTCAAGATAAATAATTCTCTCCCTTACAAAATTATTGGTTTTTAACGAGTATTATATAATATCTGAATTTTTAAGGAGGAGTGAAATAACATGAACGCTGTATTAGCTGCAATAGGTGACGAATTACTCAGCGGGGTTCGTCAAGAAAAGAACGCCTGCTTCATGGCTTGGCACTTGCACAATAAAGGAGCCGAAGTAAAAGCTATCGAAGTGCTTTCAGATGAAGAGAGCGAGATTACTGATTTACTGTCGCGCTGGATTGGCAGGACGGACCTGTTGATTCTCTCAGGGGGACTTGGGCCGACTCATGATGACAGGACAAGATACGCAATTGCAAAATATTTAGGGTGTGAGCTGTATTCTGACCCGCTTTACGACAAGATTCTTGCGAGAGTCAAGGATAACCCCGAAAGACTTGCAAGACTTGAGAAGAGCAGGAGCACTCAATCAATGATTCCCGTGAAGGCTCAACCGGTCTATAACCCAACAGGCTCGGCACTGGGGATTAAATTCACGCTTCAAGGCACCAAAGTCATAGCACTGCCCGGAGTCCCAATGGAGTACGAGGCAATGACTCGGCAGGAACTCCCGGAAATTTTTGCACCTGATGACAAACACGTTTGGGCTTCTGTGATAATTCTCGGACTTCCTGAGATGACAATAGCCGAAAGAATCCCCGAAGTGATTGGCAACACTGACCTTCATGTTTCGATTCTGCCTGCGTTTCCTCAAGTTGAATTAATCATCAGGGGAAAACCTGAAGATGTTGACAAAGCCGAAAATTTGACCCGTTCAAGATTTAATGACGTTTTGCCCAAGGGCTGCAAGTCTCTGGCTGAAGCTGTGCTGTACGAGGCAAAGATTAATCACGCAAAAATTTCATGTTCTGAGTCATGTACGGGCGGTCTTGTCGGAGCAGCGTTGACTGATATAGCGGGAAGCTCTGAGTCATTCATGGGAAGCGCAGTAACTTACAGCAACGAAGCAAAGCAAAAAATTCTGGGTGTTGATGAAAAGATTCTCGCAGATTTCGGCGCAGTCAGTGAACAGTGTGCAATTGCGATGGCTCAGGGTTCGTTACGAATTTATGACTCTGATTATGCAGTCTCGATAACGGGGATTGCAGGCCCTGACGGCGGAACTGAGTCAAAACCTGTCGGAACTGTGTGGTTTGGTGTTGCCTCACGTGAAAAGGCTCGTGCGTTCGTGAAAGTTTTGCCCGGCTCAAGAGCTGAGATAAGGACTCGTGCTGTTAGATTCGCTTTGGCTGAACTCTGGAGGACTCTTCACAATAAGATTCCTGCCCCCGAATTATAATGCTATACTTATCAGGCTTAATATAAATTTTGAGAAGGTGAAAAAAGAATGGCTGCTAGGACGGCGAAAAAACCCGCTCTGACACGCGAGCAGATATTAGACGAAGCAATCGGTGAGATTAGATCAAAATTAGGTGACGGCGCAATCATGAAACTGGGAGACCAGGCCAAGACAAATATTGAAGTAATCCCCAGCGGAGTCTTGCCTCTTGACGTTGCCTTGGGTATAGGCGGTTATCCCAAGGGACGGCTCGTAGAAATCTTTGGGCCGGAAGGTTCCGGAAAGACTACGATAGCGTTGTGTGCCGTTGCAGAAGCTCAGAAGGCAGGAGGCGTTGCAGCATTCATTGACGCTGAACACGCACTTGACCCAAGACTTGCTGCGACACTCGGTGTAAACATTGATGACTTGTATCTTGCCCAGCCAGACAGCGGTGAACAGGCTATGTATGTCCTGAATCAGCTTGTGAGAACGGGTGCAGTAGATGTAATAGTTGTAGACTCCGTTGCTGCGTTGACTCCCCAGTCAGAAATTGACGGCAGAATCGGCGAGAGTCAAATTGGACTTCAGGCGCGATTGATGTCTTCATCATTGAGACAGCTTACTGCTATAGTTGCCAAGACAAAGTGCATAATTATATTCATTAACCAGTTAAGAGCATTAATCTCAACGGGTTATGCACCAGGACCAAGCGAGACTACTACAGGAGGAAGGGCACTGAAATTTTATGCGTCAATCAGGCTTGAGGTCAGACGAGGCAAAAAAATAGACAAGGGCGACCTTACTATCGGTCATGAGCTTTTTCTCAAAGTCGTCAAGAATAAATTGGCTCCTCCCTTCAGGACAGCACACGCGAGTTTAATTTATGGCAAGGGTATCCCAGTCGGAGTCGCAGTTGTTGACATGGCCATTGATTACGGGGTGTTGACCAAGAGAGGCGGCTGGCTGGCATACAAAGGTGAGACACTCGGTCAGGGCAAGGAGACCGTCGCGAGATTCCTGTCAGAGAATCCTGCTCTTCAGGACGAAATCATGAAGGAGATCATGGCCGAAGTTAATAAGGGAATTGGCTTGAATCCTGACACGGTGGAGACAACACAGGAAGATTCTGAAGATCTGCCCCCTGAAGGCGTTGATGACTCTGATTTAGCGTCAAATTTAGAGTCAGAGTTAGAGTCAGAAGATGATGTGCTGGATATTTCTGACGATGACAAATAGAACAATTTTTTCCTCCGGCTGGATTTGGCTGGAGGAAAATTTCATTCAAATTCAAACAGAAAAGCAGGCCAATAATGGTATGTTTACTTCACTAATAAAACGTCTTATCAGAACAAGAAATAAAACAGGTCAGGATAATGCTTCAAATTGCGATAAATGGATAAAATCCCAACTTCAGGCAATTCCGCAGGGAAAAAGACTTCTCGACGCAGGAGCAGGAGAATGTAAGTATAAAGAATATTGCAGTCATCTTGTTTACGTAAGTCAGGATTTCAACCAGTACACAGGCACAGGCAACGGCAAGGGACTTCAAACTGGTAAATGGGATACGAGCAGAATTGACATTGTAAGCGACATTGTTAATATTCCTGAACCTGATGCTTCGTTTGATGTAATTCTCTGCACCGAAGTATTCGAGCATTTATTTAACCCTGCTGAAGCTGTCCGCGAATTTGCAAGACTCTTGAAAACCGGAGGACGGCTTATTATTACTGCTCCGTTCTGCAGCCTGACTCATTTTGCTCCGTATCATTTTGCAACAGGATTTAATTCCTACTGGTACGAAAGAGTAGAGTTTTAAAAGATAATAATCTAATCCCCGTATCAATAACCAGAAACGGCAATTATTTCGGTTATATCGCTCAGGAACTCAGCAGGCTAAACAGCGTAGGGAAAAGATATTCAGGTTGTCCGCTTAGCATCATGGACAGAATAGCGCGAAAAATTATTCTGAGAAAATTACATAAAATGGACATAAATGATAAAGGCTCCGGTGAATTGCTCTGCTTCGGCTATCATGTTCTGGCAGAGAAGGCAGCAAAAATTTAGAAAATCTTTAGGAGGCAGCTTCATGTCTATAAAATCAAAAACGGGAATCAAAAGAACGTTAAAATGTTTGGAAGAAATATTTAATATAATCAGAAGACCTTTAAAATTTCGCAGATTTTTTGCTGATATGAGGGCATACAATAAGGCAAACACGCGCCGCGAATTTCATGCAGAACTGAAGCATTTATATCCATGCGTAAAAGATTGGGATGCACAGGCCGGTTCAACAATTTTTTATTTCTGGCAAGACTTATGGGCAGCGAAAAAAATATTTCAGGCCAAACCTTTAGAACACTTTGATATAGGCTCTCGTCTTGATGGTTTCATTGCTCATATATTAACTTTCATGCCAGTTACCATGTTGGATATAAGACCTCTAAGCGAACATATAGAAGGCTTGAAGTTCATTCAGGCAGATGCAACTAACCTTGAAGGCATTCCTGATAACTCGTTGATTTCATTATCTTCGCTTTGTGCTCCTGAACATTTCGGGCTTGGCCGTTATAATGACCATGTTGATCCTGAAGCATGTTTCAAATCGTTCAAGTCAATGCAAAGAGTCTTAGCTCCCGGAGGACATCTATATATTTCTGTTCCAATTGGAGAACGCAACGGAGTCGCTTTCAATGCTCACAGAATATTTAATCCTGAAATCATAATCAGCACGCTTGATGAATTAAAACTTGCCGACTTCAGTATGCTAAATGAAAGATATATAGAACACGCTGATTATAAAACTCTTCACGGCATAAATTATCGCGGAGAATGCGTAGGCTTTTTCGAGTTTGTGAAAGAATAAATTTTAGTATTAACAGCTGTCATAACATTAAGGGGAGTTTATTCTATAATATGCAAATATTAAAATTTTATAAGGCGTGAAAATTTCATGAGACTATTTATAATTACACTTTCATTACTGAGCATTATCTCATTTGGTCATGCCCTCGCAGGTTACGGGCGGACGTTGTTTGCCTTACCCATGAACGTCAATTATGTCGCGTTTGGTCTGGCTGGCGGACTTGCCTTTGGACTCTTTGCGTTATGGCTTTATTACAGACACAGGAAAGAATTTTACATAGATGAAGATGAACAAGAAAGCGACTCAGATAATAGAACTCTATAAGCAGCTCCGGGATGACGTGAATAAATTAACGTTTTCTGTTCCGGTCATCAGCGTCTATAACCCGTTAGATTACGCCTGGCATGGCTTCGGGAAATATATGAGCTTTTTATCCGAAGGCGTGAAATATATTTTTCTGGGAATGAATCCCGGACCCTGGGGAATGGCTCAGACCGGAGTCCCCTTTGGTGAGGTCGACTCGGTGAAAAATTTTCTGGGCATTGATGACTTTACCGTCAATAAGCCTACATACGAGCTTAACGATTACCCTGTTGACGGTCTTGGCTGCAAACGCTCCGAAGTCAGCGGCAGAAGACTCTGGGGATTATTCAGGCAGCGTTACGGTGACTCTGGTAATTTCTTCCGTGAGAACTTTGTGCTGAACTATTGCCCGTTGTTATTCTTATCAGGAAGACCCGGAGGACGTGCCCGCAATTTCACTCCTGATAAACTGAACATGATAGAGCGTAGAAAATTATTCACGCTCTGTGATAATTGTTTAAGGCAGGTAATAGAGATTATCAAGCCTGAATATTTAATCGGCATAGGGAATTTCGCAGCCTCGAAAGCTAAAGAGGCATTGAAGGGAATTGACATCAAAATAGTGAAGATTCTGCACCCAAGTCCCGCCTCGCCTCCGAGCAATAATAACTGGGCAGGAAAAGTTACAGGACAGCTAATAGAATTGGGGGTATGGCAATGAGCGATTTTATCAGGGTAAGGGCACTAGTCAACGGCAGAGTCCAGCACGTCGGCTTCAGATATTGGGCTTGCGAACAGGCCGAGAGATTGGGCTTGACCGGTACTGTCGAGAATTTACCGGACGGAAGAGTCGAAGTTGTCTTTCAGGGTAAGCCGGAACTTGTCAACGAGATGAAGGAAAAACTGCATCGTGGTCCTTCTATGGCGATAGTGAGACAGGTGATATTTTACCGTGAACGTGTTAAAGACGATGAAACTTTTTTCGGGCCTGTGTATTAGAGCAGTGATTTATGACCCCCGACGTGAACACTCGCGACTTCAGTCGTGAGATGAAACGCCCCATATACTTGACTTTTTTGTAAAATCTGCTATTTTTTCCTTCAATTTAAGGAGGTGAGAGAAGTGTACTTAACAGTAAAGCATCAGGTAAAACAATTTTCAAGGGAAGATTATCGAAACATAAAAAAATTGTCTCACATAGCAAAAAATTTAGCTAACGAAGCAATTTACAATATACGTCAATATTACTTCCGCGAGCAAAAATATTTGAGTTACAAGAAAAATTACGCTTTGCTGAAGAGCAGTCCTAATTACAAAAAATTAAATTCAAATATGGCTCAACAAATTATCATGGAAGTTGACGGAATGTTTCAATCGTTTTTTGCATTGCTGGAGAGGGCAAAAGCAAATCAATATCCGTTAAGCAACGTAAAATTGCCCAAATATCTTCCTAAAGATGGTTTTACAGCACTGATTATAGGGTTTGTCAGGTTAAACGGAAATCGTTTTACAATTCCATATTCAAACGGATTTAGAAAAGACCATAAAACGATAACGATAACAATACCGCCAATTCTTCAAGGCAAGAAGGTTAAGGAGATAAGAATATTGCCCAAGTCTAAAGCCAGGTACTTTGAAATTCAATACATATATGAAACAGTTGAAGAACAAAGGGAATTAAACAAATACGAAGCACTGGTAATAGATTTCGGAGTAAGTAATCTTATGACCTGCGTAACATCATCAGGTGAAGCCTTCATCATAGACGGTAAAAAGTTGAAATCAATCAATCAGTGGTGCAACAAAGAGAATGCCCGATTACAAAGCATAAAGGATAAGCAGGAAAAACTCCAGGCTACGAATCGTCAAAAGGCATTAGCCCGAAAAAGAAATAATCAGGTTGATGACTATTTGAGTAAAGCAGCCCGAATGATAATAAATTACTGCTTGGCAAATAAAATAGGCGTGCTTGTGTGCGGTTATAACGTAAGTTTTCAGATTGGGACTAAACTAGGTAAGGCAAACAATCAAAATTTTGTAA
>JAFSQO010000264.1 GCA_017446645.1 Synergistaceae bacterium
AGTAGTACTGCTGGAAGTAACAGCCACAGGCAGAGTAATACCGTATAACGCTCTGTGTGTGCTTGTCGAATCATGCTCCCTAGTCAAGCCTTCAGCAAATGACTCGCGTATCGCCTTAGAACTCCCACACTTATGCAACCCCAAACCTGCATGGATTACCCTGTTCTCGATATAAGCCAGAACCCTTTGCCCCTTCTCCCTTGCTGTAATTAATTTCGTGCTGGCTGCCTGAAAGTTCACCAGCATGTAGAACGCTCCCATTAAGACGATAACGAAGCCTGCCTGAAGTATAGTTCCCGTTAAAATCTCTGTCAGTGTAAAAGCCTTAAATCTCTTCATGATTAATTCACGCCTTTTATTGAATTTGTGAGATAATAATAGCACTTAATTCACACAAAAATCTTTTATCAGGGGGTAAATTTATAATTATGCAGAAACTTTCGGTATTCAAGTGCGCTAAATGCGGCAACATCGTTGAAGTTATGCACGTCGGAGGCGGTCCTCTTTCATGCTGCGGCGAACCAATGAAAGAACTCAAGGAGAACACCACAGACGCTGCTCAGGAGAAACACGTCCCAGTCTTTGATGCAGGCAAGGTAAAGGTCGGAAGCGTCGCTCACCCAATGCAGGACGATCACTATATCGAGTGGATCGAAGTCATCAACGGCGAAAGAGTTTGCCGTCAGTTCCTCAAGCCCGGCGAAGAACCCGCTGCTGAATTCGGGAGCGCAAAATCAGGTTCAACAATGCGCGAGTATTGCAACAAGCACGGACTTTGGAAGGCTGAGGCGTAATCATGAAAATATCTGACGCAATGCATAATGCCATCAACGACCAGATTAAGGCAGAACTCGACAGCGCATACATCTATCTTGCAATGTCCGCCTACTTTAAAGCCTCTGGACTTGACGGTATGGCTCACTGGATGAAGAAGCAGTACAAAGAGGAAGTCGAACACGCCGAGAAGTTCATTGACTATCTTTATGAACGCGGTGAACGTGTAATAATTCCCGACATCGCAAAGCCTAAAGAGTCTTACACTGACGCACTCGAAGTCTTCAAGACTGCATACGCTCATGAACAATATGTAACGTCAAGAATCTACAAGCTCGTTGATTTGGCCGTATCCGAGAAAGATTATGCTACCCAGTCAATGCTCAAGTGGTTTGTTGATGAACAGATGGAAGAAGAGGACAACACCGGCAGCATCGTCGCTAAGTTCGAGCTTCTGGGCAACGACAAGCACAGCGTCTACATGATTGACAGGGAACTTGCGTCACGCTAATTAACTAATCAGGGGAGGAGCCTTTCTTCCCCATTTTTCGCTGTCATGCAAAGTAAACTCAAATCTTTCCTAGAAGGCTTATATTACGTATATTCACGCAGAGGGTTAATTAATCCTGACCCTTTATTCTTTCTCTATGATTACGGGAATGTTAGGGATCTCGAAATAGCAGGACTTATTGCATCATCGCTTGCCTATGGACGGGTAAGCCAAATCATGAAGAGTGTAAAGAGTGTACTGAGCTGCCTTACACATGAACCTGCTGACTTTCTCAGGAACACCCAAGACTTTAACATCGTCCCTGAAGGCTTCAAACACAGATTCACGACTGCATACGACATGAATAATTTTATTCGCAACATTGCAGGGGTAATTAACGAGTACTCTTCAATCGAGGGCTTTTTGTCAGAGTGCCTGAACTCATCGCATAATAACTTGCTCAATGCCTTAAATCTCTTCTCACAAAGACTTTCACGGGGCAGACCTGAAGGTTCATTCTCATTAATTACTGCACCTGAAGACGGAAGTGCCTGCAAACGATTATTTCTCTTTCTGAAGTGGCTTGTCCGTCACGATGACGTTGACCCCGGCGGCTGGAGCGTCCTGACACCTCGTGACCTGATTATCCCGACAGATACGCACATGCATCAAATATCGCTGAAACTTGGCCTGACTGCTAGAAAGAGTGCTGACCTCAAGACTGCAATCGAAATCACTGACTCATTCAGAAAAATATCACCTGATGACCCGACTAAATACGACTTTGTACTGACTCGTTTCGGCATTAGAGCGGGGCTTTCTTCACTTTATTTCACTAATTTGCTTTAGAGCTTTGAGACCCCCTCGCCACAAGTGGCCCTCTCCCCCTTGACAGGGGACGTAATGTTGCGGAGGTTTTGTCGCCCCTGTTAATTTGTTTTAGTGTGCAAGTTTGCGTGTAAGTTGTGCAAGATTTGTGTAAGATTTGCGGATAAACTTACACATCACTTTTATTGACCTTTGAAGTTTGTCAAAACGTGGAACACCGGCTGGCTGCTAGGTTTAGTTCTCTTTCGTGATTCAGTGATTTAGGGAAAAAAAGAATCTGTGTAAGATGTGTAAGATTTTTCGAGTCGTTTCAAAAAAATTTTTGAGTCGCGTAAAAATATTTGGATCGAGTCGGAAATTTTTACACAACTTACACACTCGCTCATAGACTAAGCAATTGCAAG
>JAFSQO010000265.1 GCA_017446645.1 Synergistaceae bacterium
ACGTCAGCAAGACACATCTCGCGCTCGTCAGTCAGATACATGAAGGCAGGAATCCTCGCAGCAAGTTTGATTAATTTCTCTTGAATCAATTTGCGTAATTTAATGTTCTCTATTTCTTCTTCAGTCAATTTCTTTGTTTTCCCTTTGCCGTCCCTGCGTTTTTGCTTTATTAAATTTGAATTGTTTATCACCGTGCTAATCTCTTTATTCAATGACCTGAACGCCTGAATGTTCATTAATGCCTTCATTGCCCGTTTATTGGCCTTTAGCTTTTCAAGAATATCATTATTCACGTTGACAATCAAGGGCGACTCCCATCTCTTGGCCAGAAGGGTTGCTGAGGTCCCGGCCAAAGTCATCTCAAGAATATCGCGGGCATTAATCTGACTCATAGAAGCACCGTCGAAGGCAAGGACTGGCAAGAACTTTATGAACTCCTCAACTTTCTTCTCTGGGTTGTCTGCGTTAATATCGAGTTTGCATGAGTAGTCTGCTATCTGTTTCAATGCCCTGTCAAGAGCAAAGTCAAAGATGTAGCACTCAGGCTTGACTATCTCTTCTTCGCCCATGCTGTTACGTTCAGTCCATGACGATTGGACTCTGAAGGCTGCCTGAAAATATGTCTCAGGACTCTTCAGGTTACGGAGCATAAAGATTCCGCTCCAGGCTTTTATCGTGACTCCGGTCGTTAATTTACCGCACGAAAGGGTTATACTTTTTGACTCTAAAGGCTTGCTCATGAACTGATTGACGTACTCGAAGGCTTCTATCCCGTTGCCGCAGGATTTTCCGGCACATAGGATAATTTTGTACTCGCTGAAAAATTTATCGTGAGTCAACAATTCACTCATCGCATTACAAGACGCTACGTCAGGCAAGAACCAGAGGGTATGCCTCAGACTTTCACGCAATTTATAATCAGCATAAGGCATGTGAGCTTTATCACGGCCAAGTTTCAGATTGTCGAGAGTATCAGGCAGATAGTCACCGCGAATCAATCTCAGCCACTTCACAACTTCGTCCTCAAAAATGAATCTGCCGTCATCGCCGGTCCCGAAAAATTTGTTCAGGTCAAAGCCGTCAAACTCCCCCTGTTCTGCAACGCGCCTTATACTGTCCGGAATTTTGTAGGTCATCATGATAATCTTAGGCAGTGCCCTGTATGGATTATCGCCCTTATCACTTGGCCAGTCAGCCTTCATCTTCTGTTCGTCCGAGTAAGTCCAGTTGTATATTTGCTCTTCTATGAACTCGCCGTTACTCAAAGCTCTAAACGGAGTCCCCGACAAGTACAGATAATAATCGGAGGTTATCGGCAGAATCTTCTCGTTCAAGTCCAAATCATCAGCTGAAGACTCAGGGTCAAAATCTGCGTTGGACTCCTCGTCAAAATCAAATAGACTCCTTGCGTTATCCCTCCATGCCCCGAAATGATATTCGTCAAAAATTACGATGTCCCAGTTCAATTCGTGAATGAATTTGTTCTTGGCCTTGATATTGCCGTCTTTGTCACGTCCCAGTAAATCCTGAAATGACCCGAACACCACAATCGGTTTACTCTTGTCGCAGCGTGAGTACTCTTCGTTGATGTCGCTGACTCCGGAATGATTCGAGATGAACTGCCAGCCCTCGAAATCCCTGTGAGAGTTTATATCGTGACTCCAGGCTGACTCCACTGCGGGCTTGAAGGTCAGTACAAGAATTTTCTTGAGATTCATTTTCATGCATAGCTGGTAGGCTGCAAAGGTCTTGCCGAAACGCATTTTTGCATTCCAGAGAAATTTGTTGCTGCGGCCTGACGCGAAATATTTTGCTGTCTTGCTGACTGCTGAGAGCTGCTCTTCCCTCATCGTGAAATCTTCTACTCTGTCGGTCAGCTTGTAAGTTCTGTCACGAATCGCTACGTAAGCCCTCATGACATCATCGACTGAACACAGGAACCACTCGCGGCCACCGTGAAGCCTCGTGAAACCCGAAGACCTCAACAACTCGTGAAGCTGTGAGTCCTTGAACACGCTGCCGTCCGGACGAACTGCGCTCTCTTTGAAGACTAACTTGTAACGCTGCCCCGATGTTTGGAGCTGCTGCTTTATTCGCTTGTGAACTTCCTGATTCGTGAAGCCTATCTTGATATAGCCTTCATGGTCTGTGCTGTTTGGCAAAGTGTATGCATAGATAACGGGTTCCATGATTAACTCTCCAGATTCATTGGCTTAATCATTGACTCAATAAAAGCTATTTCGTCAGAGTCAAGATTATATTTTGCATAGAGTTCAGAGTCAGTCCATGAGCGGGTAAAGTCCTGCATGGGTACGAACTCGTAAACTGATTTAGTAGCGTGCTGTGTAGGTTTTCGCAGCATGACAAGGAACCTGAAAAATTTTGTTGTTATGTAAGAGATTACGTTTTTGCAGGTTGACTCGTCATCAAAAGGTCCGATTACTAAGTACGTCTCAGAGCAGCAGGAGTTAGGCTCGCCTACGAAGGGTTTTCCTGTTGCAAAATATGGAAGTTCGCCGCGTTCACCGTATGAATATGATATGAACACTTTGTATTTATCGACCCATGAAATGTTAGCTTTTATTCTGTTTCGTGATATGTAGCTTGCTTCTTTCTGTGCATTCTTGTTCGCGTAAAATCTGACGTTGTTTACTTCTGAAAATGATTCGCCCAGTTCTGTAGAATTGAATCCAAATGGTTTTCGTGAGCTGACGAGTTTAGCAAAAGATTCTTCTTTCATTGCTGAAATTTTGCGTGTTATTGTTACTGCACCGTTGAATCTCTGAAAGAATGTTCCGTCCTCTGAAAGTTCGCGTGTCATTGTAGTTTGCTCACCGTTCAATGATGACGTTACCTCACAAGCTCCCTCGTTGTCCCTGTCCCAGAGAAAATAACAAACTCCGCCGGATAAATCGACTCCTTGAAAGCATTCTTCAGAGTTGAAGAAATCATGTAATTTGCGAATATGTCTGTCGTGGAGCATTTTGTCTCTGAACTCGTCGAGTCCCTTTCCTCCAGCGTACCATCTTGCTGGGATAATCATAGTGAGATAACGGGGCTGTAACTTTATGGCCTGCTCAACGAATTTGTTATAGACAGGCAACGCGCTTGCACCGAAACCTCCGTCGCTGAGTTGATAGGGAGGATTAGAGATGATAACGTCAAATTTCATGTTAAAGATTTCCTCCGGTTCAAGAGTGTGAATGAATTCATAGGCGTTTGACTCAATTTTAGCTCCGCAGAGGGTGCACCTGCCCTGAGAGTCAAAAGAGTGTCTGACATCGTGAAATAAAATATTGCCGTCGTGAGTGTCGAACCTGCAGGCCGAGAATTTCCCGGACGCATCTTTGGAGCAGTAGACAGTTCTCCGAGAGATTAAGCCGGTTAAGTGGGTGATTGCGAGTCCGAAAATTTGCTGCTTTAGGATGTGATTGACCCGCTGCTCAAAGTCAGGGATTTTGTCAGAGAGTCCGATGATGAGTCGCTTGACTATTTCCCGCAGGAAGACTCCGGATTTGCTGGCAGGGTCGAGAAATTTTGAGTCAGGGTTCGTGAAGATTTCCGGCGGCAGCAAGTCCAGCATGTCATTAGCGATTTTAGGAGGCGTGAAGACCTCATCGCTTGAGAGATTTGCGAGGCATAACAGCACGTCAGGGTTTGAGTCTTTGTGAATAATCATTCTAAGTTCAGAACCCCCTGTCCTGTGATTAGCGAGCTTAGATTGTGATCTTTTCCGCGAGCTGCTCCCTGCGAATCAAATTCCCAGTCGTAAAGGATGATTCGTTCAGGTTTCAAAAAATCTCCGTGTACTATGTTAGTAAGAAGAATGTAACGCGCCTGAAATTTTGTTCGGTCATCAAAGTCTCCTGATTTCTCCCAGATTTTATAGAGTCTGTCTCTGCAAGCCTCAACGTTGTCTGATTGAATATCGATTCCGTAGAGCGAGCTTAATGCAACGAGTGAGTTAACCGAGTAGTCCGGGGCTGACTCGATTGCCTGGAGTTTGCGGGATAGAATCTCAGCAAGAAAGTTACCGTCCCCGCAGGCAGGTTCGAGGAAGGTAGCTTTGTAGTCGCCGCATTGTTTGCTGACGAGGCTGCACATGGCCTTTACTTCGCGTTCAGCTGTGAAGACTTCGCCGTGTTGTGAGACTCTTTCTCTTGATTTAATCTGTGATTTCATGACCCTATTATAACAATAAAATCCCCCTTTATGTTCGGGGGAAAAGTTTTATTACTTGCTGAATGTCTCTGTGACCCTCTCAAGTTCATCACGAATCTTGATGTGCTGGGGGCAGGCTTTCTCGCAGGCTCCGCACTTGATGCACTCGCTGGGGTGTTTCCTGCCTGTCCTTGTCATGCCCCAATCGAGCTGGCCCTTGGCAAAATCATAGGAATTGTAGAGCGTAACTATGTTCATTGCCATGAAAGACGGCGATATACAAATATCCATAGGACAGACCTTTGCGCAGTAATCACACGTAGTACACGGGATAATGGGGATTTTTGCAAGTTCAATCCTTGCGTGTTCGATGACTTTCTTTTGCGAGTCAGTCAGGTGCTTGAAGCCCTTCATGTAGGATAAATTATCTCTAATCTGCTCAATGCTCGACATGCCTGATAAAACAGTGATGAGTCCTTCAAGGTCAGCAGCGAATCTTATAGCCCATGATGCGAATGATGAGTCAGGTTCAGCGTCTTTGAAAATCTTTGCGACCGTCTCAGGAGGAGTAGCAAGACTGCCGCCCTTTACCGGTTCCATGATGATAACGGGCTTGTTGTGCTTGCGTGCGACTTCATAACATGCTCTTGACTGAATAGCGGGGTTCTCCCAGTCGGCATAATTAATCTGGAGCTGGACGAATTCTGCCTCAGGGTGCTTTGTTAAAATTTCTTCGAGCTGTTCCGGTGTTGAATGGAATGAAAATCCCAAGTGCTTAATTTTGCCTTCAGCCTTTTTCTGGCTAAAGAAGTTCCATAAATCAAAGTCATCGAAAGCCTGAGTGCGTGAGTCTCCAAGATTATGGAGTAAGTAAAAATCAAAGTAGCCTGCGTTAGTTCTCTGCATTGAAAGATTGAACTGTTCGATAGCTTCCTCACGAGTTTTGCAGTTTATCCAGGCAGCATTTTTCGTAGCTAACTGGAATTTCTCTCTCGGATAACGTTCAACAAGAGCTTCTCTGATGGCCTCTTCACTTCCGGGATAAGCCCAAGCCGTATCAAAGTATGTGAAACCTGCAGCAAGGAATTCATCGACCATTAACTTGACCTGTTCGATGTCAATCTTGTCCTCGTTGATATGGGGCAGACGCATTAAACCGAAGCCGAGTTTGCCTATCTCTTCGCCTAAGTATGCCATGATAATAAAATACCTCCCTCAAAGTTTGTGTTAAATCATAACACATTCAACAACGCTTTAATCAATAATCAAAAAAGCCTCTCCGCCATTTCTGACAGAGAGGACTGAGGAAATTGTTTTAACGTTTACTTCTTTTTAAGAACGAAACCTGCCATTATAAGTAACGCTAACGAAGCAAAACCTGTGCTGCATCCTCCGCTGCTGCCTCCGTAAAGGGGATTGCTTTCTTCAACGCCTTCACCGGAAATAGAAACGTCCATGCTGTCAGGGCTGTCAATTCCTGTATCGTATTCATACTCTATCGAAGCAGGAGTCTCCGCAAACGTTACTTCACCTGTTGCAGGGTCGTATGCGCTGGTCGTTGCGATCTTACTGCCTGATGAATCACGGGCAATTATGTTCTTCACGTTCTTGTCGCCTGATTCTGCAGATACGTTGACGCTGATATCTGAGACTGAAACCTGAGAATTAAATAACAAATTCATGAAGAAATCAACGAAGCTGAATCTTCTTGTGAATTTTATGTCCCTGACTTTCTGTCCGTAAGCATTGAGTTTCTTGCTCTGCCTGAGTTTCGGGAAGTTCCTGCCGTCGAACCTCTTGATTGCATTTCCGTCAAATGAAAGGTCTTCAAGATTGACACAGCCGGTTAAGTCAAGTTCGCTGACATTTCCGCAGTCACTCAGGGAAAG
>JAFSQO010000266.1 GCA_017446645.1 Synergistaceae bacterium
CTGCAACCTCAAGGGCGGAGTAGGAAAGACTACTTCATGTCAGAATATAGCCTGTGCTTTTGCCTTAATGGGTAAGAAAGTCGCCGTAATCGACATGGACCCCCAAAGCAATTTGAGTGCAGGCTTCGGCCTCATTCCCAGGGCAGACGAGGTGCAGGTCTTTGACTTGTTGTCAGGTAATGCGGAATGGGACGACGTGAAGAGACGCAAAGAGGGTATTGACATAATCCCCGGCTCTCTGAATCTTTCGCTGGCTGAGTTGAACAGTCAAAGCCCCGTCAATCACGATACAGCATTGAGGGACGCTTTGAGCAAAGTAGACCCTTCAAGATATGATTATATCTTTCTGGATAGTCCGCCTCAGCTCGGCATATTTACCAGAAACGTGCTGACTGCCTGTGAAAAAATCATAGTACCTATGGACGGAGGGCATTACAGTTTGTTGGGTTTGCAGCTCCTGAATGACTCTATTGATTTACTGCATGAACACCTTAATCCGGAACTTGAGATTATAGGCATTCTTATGACTAACTATAACTCAAGGCTCTATATTGCCCGTCAGGTCTACAATGAGGTAAAGGCTTCTTTCAGGAATATTTTATTTGACGCTTCAATCGGCCAGAACGTCAGCCTAATCGAAGCCTCACGTGCAGGCAAATCAATTTTCGCCTACTCACCCAAGGCAAAAGCTGCAGAACAGTACAAACTTGCTGCTGAAGAGTTATTAAAGCGTTTAGGTGACCACGAAGAACCGAAGCCTAAAGCCAATAAAGGCAAGAAGGGCAAGGGTAAGGCAAAGACTTCTCAGCCTGAACAGGAACAGCCTCAAGAAAAGTCGGAGATTTCAATCGATGAGCCTCCTAAAGCCCCAGAGACACCATCACAGGAACTTGAAGGTCTATCACTCAAAGAAAAGATTATAGACATGCTCGATGAATCTCAAAAAGATACATGGATTGCTATGTTGGGTGCTGTAATTGAGATAGTTCAGTCAAAACTTGATGCAGCTGCTTTGAGGGAGGACTTTGACTCCTGCGATAAGTCTCAATATGCGTTTTATGCTTTGTCGGACGAGGGGACTTTGCTGCCTGTAATGGACTCAGAAAAACTTGTGGATAACGTCAGGCTCGTCTTAAAATGGGACGATAACGGAGTAGTCAACGCTTATATGTAATGAATGAATACAGAGCATATTTCGATAGGGGAGATATGGCTCTGTTTTTTATTTTTACGGTGCAAAAAAAAATCCCTCCTGAGCAATTACTCACTCAAGAGGGAAAAAAGATTTTCTCTTACTTAAACACTATAACCGAAATACATCGGAAGCCACAAACTAATCGCAGGTACAAACGTCAACAACAAAAGCGTTATCAACATGCAAAGATAGAACGGCAATGTTGCTTTAACGACCTTCTCCATTGGCAGTTTTGCAACCGCTGAACCAATAAACAACACCGAACCGACCGGAGGTGTTAATAAGCCTATACCGCAATTAAGGATTACCATGATACCAAACTGAATCGCGCTGATCCCTATTGACTGAGCAACGGGCAGCAAAATCGGCGTAGCTATCAAGATAATCGGGGCCATGTCCATAATGCAGCCGAGCAATAATAAAATCGCATTAAGCATTAAGGCAACGATTATTGGATTGTCCGAAACGCTCTTGATTAAGTTCGCAGCCTTCGCAGGAACGTGCAGGGTCGTCAGGCAATAACCGAATGCAGCTGACGTAGCAATCAAGATTAACACTATCGCAAGGGTGTCAATGCAGGTGTCAAGAGCCTTCCATACGCCCTTCCAGTTCAGACCCTTATAAATGAAGACTGAGACGAATAACGAGTAAACAACAGCAATAGCCGCTGACTCAGTTGCAGTGAAGACACCGCCGACAACTCCGACAACGACGATTAAAACCGCTGCCAACGCCCAGAATGATTGAGCTAATTCTTTCAGGAAAAATTTGAAGCTGAACGGTTCACCCTTTGGATAATTGCGCTTAACTGAGATTATATACGAACCGACCATTAACGATATTGCTAATAATGCTCCGGGAATATAGCCTGCCATGAAGAGTGCTCCTACTGAAATGCCGCTCGCTGTAGTCGCGTAAATAACCATGTTGTGGCTTGGAGGGACAAGTAAGCCTTCGCATGATGACGTAATAGTTACTGCCGTTGAAAAATCCGCGTCATACCCCTGATCTACCATCATGGGGATCAATATAGAACCCAGTGAAGCCGTATCTGCTGAAGCTGAACCTGAAATTCCGCCGAAGAAATACGAAGCTACAACGTTGACCATTGCAAGGCCGCCGCGCATCCAGCCAACGAGAGAATTAGCCAAGGCAATTAGTTTATCTGAAATTCCTCCCGTACCCATTAAGACTCCCATTGTGATAAAGAACGGAACGGCCATTAACGAGAATGACCAGATACCTTTGACCATCTGCTGGGGCATCGTAACGAGTGCCTGCCCCTGAGACATCAAGCAAAATACAGTCGAGAGTCCAACAGCGTAGGCAATCGGGAAGCGTAGCAAAATCATTGCAAAAAATGAACCGAGTAAAACTAGGGTAGCAATATCTTCAGGACTCATTTTTAATATCACCTTGTCTTTCTGTTTTAGATTTTAGATTTTAGGTTTTAAATTTCAAGTTAAATTTTATTTTTCATTGCACGCATCAGAACTTTTTTGACTTCTTCATCATCATTATCTTCTGCGTAGTAAAGTACCGTGTTACCGTCAATGTCCTTAGCATTTGGGTCAGCACCTTCATCAATTAATAACTGTGCTATCTTGGCTGAATCTTCGCACCAGATATTAGCAGCTATTGACATTAGGGCTGTCTGGCCTGCATTATTCGCTGCATTGACATCTGCCCCTGCCTCAATGAAGAGTTTAATAGTCTCTATTTTAGGATTTGAGCCTCCCCCGCACATTAAGATTAACGCAGTTTCCCCCGAAGAGTCTTGCATGTTCAAATCTGCTCCTGCTTTGACGAGGGCCTTGATAATCTTAACCAGTGCCTCTTCACCAGGCATTACCGGCATTCCGGTCAGCATTAACGCTGTTGTCCCCGATGATTTAGCCTGAGCATTGACATTTACTCCGGCGTTAATCAGGGCTTTGACTGCCTCATAGTTATTATTTCTCACTGCATACATCAGGGGAGTTTCGCCTTCTTTGTCGTAGGCGTTGATGTCTGCCCCGCGTTTTATCAGCGAGTTAATTTGCCTTGACGTTACGCTTTCTTTCTTGACGGCCTTGAATAATTCCCTAGTCGTTGACGAATTAGCTGCGAATGACATAGACGCAATCACAAAAACTATAACGAGAGCAAAGAGTATTTTCTTCATTATAATTCTATTTCATTGCTTCCCTGATAATTTCCGCGATCTCTTCTGTCCTGGCGAAGTCAAGAGCTGTCTGGCCCTTATCGTTCTTGATGTCAGTACGTGCCCCGAAGTCAATTAGGATTCTGGTAACTTCAGGATTCGTGTAATTATAGTAAGCCGCCTTCATAAGAGCCGTATTGCCGAATTCATCGCGCATGTTTATTCTTACTTCCTCGTCGCCTTCTTTGAGAAAAGTATAAAGCACGTCAGGATTGGGATTCATTGCTGCCCAGTCCAAGGGAGTCCAGCCGTTTTTGTCCCTGTGATTGAGCTTTGCGCCCTGCCTGATAGGTGCAATAACGTCCTCTGGCATTGAGTTCTCGTTCTTTACTGCCTTGAATAAGTCGCTTGTAGGACTTGCAAATACACTCGAAGCCGTAACGAGAATGATTAATAACGAGATAAAAAATTTTTTCATGAGTATAAAATCCTCCTTCAATTTATAATAAATAAATATATAGTAAAAATTCTTTTACTGAATCATTGCGTCGTAAAGAGCTTTTCTAACGTTGTCATTATCCGCAAAGTCAAACACCGTAAGCCCTGTCCGAGTCTGCAGGTTAATCTTAGCACCAGCTTTTAGTAATATTTTGAAGATTTCAGGATTTATGATTCTTTCGTCATAAGACTCGTAAATCGTCATTGTCCTTGCTGCTTCCATTAAGATACTGGTCCCGAAGTCGTCAGAAATATTTACGTCAGCACTTGCGTTGATTAAGGCAACGAGAATCTCAGGTTCAAGAAGTCCTGTACCCATGACGCTGAATGTCAGAGCAGTCCTTCCTGACTCGTCCCTGTCATTGACTGGGGCACCGGCAATTAATAATGCTTTCAGGATTTCAGGGTTCTGATTAGAAAACGCAGCGTGCATTAACGGAGTCATTTTCTTATCATCACGGGCATTAATATCAGCTCCGGCCTTGATGAGGGTATTAATGAACTCAGGATTCCTGACGCTTGAGACTGCGAACATCAAAGGCGTTTGGCCAAAGAATGACGGATCTTTAGCATTGATATCGATGCTGTGATTCATAATCTCCTGAATTTTTTCCGGTGCAGCGTCCCGGCTCAGGCATAGATTAAACAACTCGCTTTCAGGATTTATATTTTTTCCGGAAGCAAGCGGGGTCATGACCAGCAAAATAATTAACGCAATGTGAAGGGATTTCATTGACTCTGATTATTATTTTATTTCTCTTTCTTGGGGACAAAAATTTCCTCAAGCCTCATAAAAATCTGCTCGATCTCAAATATTGCCATACTGCCTCCAGCAATCGGGATAGGCAAATACATCCAGACTCGGCTCAATGTCGGGATACTCTCGTACTTTCCGAAGCGGGCCAACGGTGACTGGCATACTTTAATTCCGTAAACGAGCATGATTATTCCCAGTGCAAAGACTGCTATATCAGACAATAAGTCAAGAAACTTTACGAGACCTTCAGGTAAATATTCATCAAAAGCTGTCATTCTGATATGGGCACGTCTCCTGATTGCAAGTGTAGCTGAGAGTACGGCCATGTAGACCATGAAAGTCAAGACCATCTGTTCACTCCATGCAGGGTCCGGGATCCATGAGATATAACGTCCTGCGACTGACATGGAAGTTATCACGATGTCTGCGATTAATAATAATTTGCAGATTAACATAACGATTTTATCCGTAATATCATAAAGTGGCTTAATCATTGAAACTGCCTTGAAAAAACCTTGCATTAAGTATCTTCCTCCTTTGTAGGTCTATATATTGCAGAACATAGAGCCGCGATAATATAAAACGTCCCCCAGAGTGCAGCCTCGCGAAATATTAACCCGTTTGACTTCCCTGAATTAACTGCAGCGAAGGCCCCGAAACTTAACAGGACACTTGATACAAAGCAGCCAGTTGCCTTAGAACCCAGTAAAGCCAGAAACGCACCGAGTGCAGCAATAGAAGCAGCGGCAACAAGAACAATAATCGCTATGCCTATTCCAGAGGGCATTCGTCTTAAAGCAGGATTGTAATCGCCCGACATCATCATGACGAACAAGCTGCAAAGACTGAAGGCCGGCATGTTGCCCAGGCTAATTCTCTGCAAGATAGTTAAGACTGCCCCTAAGAGAGCGAAGATTCCTGCGGCTATGTTCATGAAAAAATATGTACCTCCTGATAAATGAAAGCGGGAGTATTAAACTCCTCCCGCAAAAATTCACGCTGTAAAACTCCTACTGCATATCAACAAGCTGCTTGTAAAGTTCTGCCTGGCTTGAAGTATTTGCCTGAATCGTAGGCTGGCAGGCTTTGACCCACTCGCTCTTATCGGGAACGTCAACTATATTAACGCCGTCCTGCTTGAGTAACTCAAGGACCTTTGCCTCTTCACCGGCTGATAACTTTGCGTTGAAATCCTGAACATATTTTCCGGCTTCCATGATCCATGCCTTCTGCTGGTCGTTGAGCTTGTTCCAACCTGTGTCGGCGATGATTATCTGGATTGCTCCGAGTGTATGTCCGTCAAGTAATAAGTTCGGTGCAACTTCTGAGAACCTGTTTGACCTGTAATTTGCGATAGGCTGCTCGGCTGCGTCAGTAACTCCGGTCTGAAGTGCGCTGTAAAGCTCGGTGTAAGTAACGACTGTCGGATTTGCGCCTAAGTCCTTAACCATGCCGGTCATGACTGGGTCGTCTGATACACGGATCTTCTTGCCCTTGAGGTCTGCGAGTCCTGCGACTTTGTCCTTGAAGAAGAAATGTCTGAAACCCTCTTCACCGTAGCAAATGCCTCTTAAGGGGAGTCCGATTGTGTTTGGCTCGGCAAGAAAATCTTTTGCTAAATCACTGTTTGCGAATTTCCAGAAATGCTCGCGGCTCACAAAAGTATATGGAACTGAGAGGAGCATAGCCTTCTGGCAGCCGTAGCTTGTTAATGCAAACGCAGATATTCTTGAGATGTCTACAGTGTCTCCGCCGCCAAGGATTCCGTCAAGGACCTGAGCTTCTGAACCGAGAACTCCGCCAGCCTGAATGTCAATGATGACTTCACCGTTTGAAAGCTCTTCAACCTTCTGCTTGAATGCTGTTGCTGTCTTGCCTACTATCGAGTCTAACGGGTTGACTTCGGTATAAGTGAGGGTTACTGCTGCGAACGCTGAACCTGCGAAAACGAACGATAAA
>JAFSQO010000267.1 GCA_017446645.1 Synergistaceae bacterium
AGAATGAGAGACCTCAACGTCTGGGAGGGACTTTTCCCAGGTATGTACGTGAGTGAACAGGCTGACCAGAGACTTCACATCATGGAACACTTTATGGCTCAGGTCGCTAAACACGGGATTGACTTCAAAGGCATGAAGTGGCTCATCAATATCGCTGTGGTGCTGACTGACTCTAAACAGGAAATCAGATTTGCAATCATGGACAGGATGAATCTAAATCCCAATGAACGGGAACAGCTGACTAAATGCTTCACTCAATGGCCCAATGTCGAAAAATTTTGCTCAGGTTCAGGCAAGAAAAATATCGCTAATTCCGAAGCGTATTTATTTTTCAAGGATTACGGTGTAATTCCTCTTGTGTACTGGCTGACATGCCTCAAAACTCCGGAAGCCAGAAGGCTCATCATAGAACACCTTGAGGTCTGGATTGACGTTAAAGGCTCGTTGACGGGAAAAGACCTGCAGGCTATGGGACTCAAAGGCAAATCAATCGGAGATGCCCTAAATCTCGTAAAACTTGCTATAATTGATAAGCAGATAACTACGCATGAACAGGAAAGAGAATTCGTGCAAAAGTTAATTAATTCATAATTCATACATAAAGGAGTAATAATCATGGCGGACATAGTAACAATCGTGATGGAGTCACGCACTAAGTCAGGCAAACGGGAAAACGGCAGAATTCGCAGGGCGGGTTATGTACCTTGCGTTATTTATGGCCCGGAGATCAGCCCTAACATTATCGGGAAAGTCAACATGCGCGAGATTGAACGCATTCTTGCAGGACGCTGGGAAAGCACCAGACTCAACGTCAAATTACCGGACGGACGCGAGGAGCTTTGCATTATCCGTGAGGCTCAGAGACACCCGTTAAACGACATGCCGCTTCACATTGACTTCTTGCACTTAGTCAGGGGCAGAAAGATTAACGTCAATATACCTGTCGAAGTTACCGGGCGCGAGAACTCTCAGGGCATTAAGGACGGCGGAGTCTTAGAGGCTATTCACGAGCTTGAAGTCGAGACCTTACCGATGAGCATTCCTGACGTAATCAGCGTTGATGTATCTGGTCTCAATGTCGGTGATGCCATTCACGTTAAAGATTTGGCACTTCCTGAGAACGTTACGGCTCTGGCTGACCCTGATGAAGTTGTCGCAATAGTCGTTACGTCAAGGGGCGTTGAAGATGCTGCACCTGAAGAAGAGGCTACGGCTGCTGCTGATGTCGAAGTCGTCGCAAAGGGCAAGGCAGCTAAAGAAGAAGAGAGTGAGTAACCTCACCCTTACCCTTTTTTTGACATGAAGATAATCGCAGGTCTTGGAAATCCGGGAACTCAATACGCCTTCACCCGTCATAATATGGGCTGGCAGAGCATTGACTTCCTCGTCAACAACTACAATCTCGGCAGGGCTAATCACAAGTTCAATGCTGAGTGCTGGAGGTGGCGTGATGTCGTGCTGCTTAAACCCTTAACGTTCATGAACTCTAGCGGTCTGAGCGTTAGTGAGGCTGTGAGCTTCTACAAGATAGATTTACAGGATTTGCTGATTATCTATGATGACATGGCGTTACCATTTGGGAAACTCAGAATGCGCGCTCAGGGTTCCGCAGGCGGCCACAACGGGTTAATCTCGATTATAGGGGCACTCGGAAGTCTGGAAATTCCAAGACTGCGAATAGGTATCGGCAAGGCTCAGGACAGCATGATTAATTACGTACTTGGCCATCTTGAACCTCAAGAGCTGGAACGATTACCGGAAATTCTAAGGCGCGTTGAGACTGCAGTAAACACTTGGCTCGATAAAGATATTCAACAAGCAATGACAATCGTTAATTCTGAAATTTCACCTTCTGATTCTTAAACAGGGTCAGGAGGTTTTATTTTTATAAGGAGGTAATCGTATAGTAAGCCAATAAATATATTACTGATAGCGCGTAAAATCTCAACAGGAATAAATTACAAAGAAAGGAGGACGCTGCAAAAACATATTGACATTACATTTTCCTAAGGGTAATATACCTCATGCGTCTGGGAGCGGTGTGAGTCACGATATATATAAAGAGTTTAGCTTTTCTGGAAGCCTAAGCTCTAAGGGAGTCCGATGCCCCCGTTATGACTGCGGAGAACTATACAAACGGTACACTGATTTCAGAGTATCGGGTTCTGTGAAACAGTAAGGAAAATGTAATAAAATGTGAAGTATTATTATGTTTTTTGCATCGGTATTCAGCAATGCAGAGGCGTAAATCTCAAAATGTGTTACTCAATACGGCTTTACAGGAATTTTACGGAGCAGCGGACGAGATGGGTTTAAGCGAAAGACTCATCTCAATCCTCAGTCATTCAGAACGCAGGGTTCATGTCTCGTTGCCTGTCGAAATGGACGACGGAAGCGTGAATGTCTTTGACGGCTACAGGGTTCAGCACTCTACGGCACTTGGGCCATCAAAGGGCGGAATTCGCTACGACCTGGCTGTCGATATGGACGAATGCGAGGCTCTGGCTATGCTCATGACGTGGAAGTGCTCACTTGCAGGCATACCCTACGGCGGAGGCAAGGGCGGGATTTGCTGTGATCCCCTGAACATGTCAAAGCGTGAGAAAGAAAAAGTCTCACGAACTTACGGCGCACGTATCGAGCCAATTCTCGGACGATGGAGTGATGTCCCTGCCCCTGACATGAACTCAGGCTCTCAGGAAATGGTCTGGATTCTCGACACTGTCTGCAAGATGAGGGGCAAACTTGAACCTGCAATCTTGACCGGAAAGCCAGTATCTTACTGGGGCAGTCACGGACGCAACGAAGCTACAGGGCGAGGCGTTGCAACATGCGGTCTTGAATTCATGAAGGCTATGGGAAAAAACCCTGACAACATCACGGCAGCTGTTCAGGGGTTCGGCAATGTAGGCAGCTACACGGCTAAAGTGTTAAACGAGGCTGGAGTCAAAGTCGTTGCTATAAGCGACATTACAGGCTCATACTACTCAGCAGGAGGCATTGACATCCGCAAGGCTTTCGAGGTAATTCACAATAATCCCAAGAAATTACTCACGGGCTTTGAAGAGATCGGCAACTGCGAAAAGATTGATAATGTCTTATTTGCTGACTGCGAGTTTTTATTCCCCTGTGCAAGGGACGGCGTTATTAATCAGGACACAGCAGGCAAGATTAAAGCACGCTATATTGTCGAGGGTGCAAACGGGCCTGTCACACCTGAAGGCGATAGAATTCTCGATGATGCAGGCGTTATTATTATTCCGGACTTTCTGGCGAATTCTGGAGGCGTTATAGGCTCTTACTTTGAGTGGGCGCAGAACTTGCAGGGCGAATTCTGGAGCGAAGAAGAGTACAACAACAAGCTCGTCAATATCATGAAGGGCAATTTCAGGCTCGTATGGGACTATGCTGAGGCCAAGCACATCAAGATGAGGCGGGCAGCTACTATGGCAGCGATTCAGAGGGTCGCAGATGTCGTAGAAATGCGAGGGATTTTCTTATAAAATTTCCCCCTGTCACAGTCGGCAGGGGGGGTTATTGATTTATTGCTTCTTTCTCTTGTTGAACACTAACACACTTAATGCTCCTAAGCCTGCAAAGGGAAATCCAGCATTACAGCTCCCGCAATTGCTATCATCAAGATAACCGTTGCTGCTCTCCGGTCAACATGACGCGTTATATTCTGCAGGGATTACGTCTCCGCTCTCACTGAAGGCCGTAACGTTCGAGATTTACGAGTTCAGCATTCACATAACGTCCTATGTCAAGCGACAAGCCAGTTCTGAAGCCGTACAGCAACTCGCAGCCGTTAGCAATCACACGCTCCAACAAGACGCAGTTACTAAGCCTCTCCCGGCCCCGGACATTCACACTTGCAAGCTCAGGACAGTTCACTGACTCTAGCATCAAAGGTCATGTTGCTCAACTGGACGCTTGCCATGTAGTCCGCCAGTGTTCTCAAGAAGCTGATTCTCACTATGAAGGGACTTGAGCAGACTCTCTCGAACATAAGCATTGAAGCAGGGACATCGAGAATTATGAGTGTCACGGTTTCAGATCTTGTGCCTGAGTTATTTGCTGCACTCACTGTAAAGACAAACTCGCCCGTCTGTTTGGGAGTTCCTGCAAACTTGCCTGTACTTGTCGGAGCACTTGATGTGATTTCCGGAGCGTTACGGTTAAGGCTTTCTGATATATCGTAGATCCTGAGTGTAAAAGTCTTTGTGTCAGTACCGTACTCATTCGTTACTGTCACGGTAATCTCGAATTCACCGTAAACCGTTGGCGTTCCCGTTATCGCAGGGCCTTCGAGTGCAAGTCCGTCCGGGAGACCTGAAGCTGTCCATGATGATTGGCTGTTGTCTGCTGTTGAAGCCTCAAGGGTGAACGAGTACATTTTGCCCTAAGCCTGCTGGGAGTTCTGACGTTGTGATTGCGGTATTCTTGTCAGACTCGCCGGTAACTGTCAGGGTAAGGGCTGCAGTGTCAGAGCCTGCGTTGTTCGATACGGTAATTGTGACGTTGAATTCGCCTGTTTCGAGGGCTTGACCAGTAATCAGGGTGTTAGAGCCGATTGAGTCAGTGTAATCGAGACCGTTAGGCAATCCCGTTACCAGCCAGGTCATGGGCGTTGAACCCGTTGCACTCACCAGAGCGGAGTAGCTGTCATTCACGGGTGTTGACGGCAATGTTCTTGTCGTGATTTCTGGGGCCTTTATTGCGTCCGGAGCTGGTGTGTCAGGTGTCTCTGGGTTTTGGTCCGTCGGCTCATAGTTTCCGGGTTTTTCAGGCTCCTGGTTTGTCGGGTTCTGCTCTGTAGGGTTAGAGTTTCCGGGGTTCTCTTGAGGCTGGTTTGTCGGCTCAGAGTTCCCGGGGTTCTCTTGTGGCTGGTCCGTCGGATCAGAGTTCTCAGGGTTCTCTTGTGGCTGGTCCGTTGGGTCAGAGTTCCCAGGGTTCTCTTGAGGCTGGTCCGTCGGGTCAGAGCTTCCGGGGTTCTCTTGAGGTTGGTCTGTCGGATCAGAGCTTCCGGGGTTCTCCGGGTCAGGATTTACAGGTGTACTGCTCGCAGCTTTTATCGTTAGTGTGAAGGTCTTCTCATCTGTTATGTAGTCTCCGAAACAAGAGACCTTGACTTTCACGCTGAACGTTCCTGTTGTAGTAGGTTTTCCCTTTATCGTGAGAGTGTTGCCGGTTACAGTAGTGTCTATCGTAAGCTCTGTAGGTAGTGTGCTCTCTGAAGTGGTCCATGTAAAAGTCGTTCCTTCGGCAGCCGTACATGTGGCCGTGATAGTTCCGTTATAATCCTTACCGACTACAGCGTCAGGAAGCGTTGCAGTGGTAATCTTAATGTCTGCTGAAAGTTCGACTGCTCCGATTGAGGGGTTAGAAGTGTGGAATGTCCTGCCGAGCTGGTCAGTTGTAAAGTTAATTGCCTCACCTGCGTATACACATTCTGCAAGAGTTGTCGGGTTATTTTCAATCGTGAAGAATGTGTGCTGTACACCTTTAATGTTTTCTGTTGATGGTGTAAGAGTGCTTGTAGGATTATCTATGCAGTTAACCGTTTTGTTTGTACCATTATCTGTAACCTTAACTGAAGTATTTACTAGGGTGCAATTCGTAAGTTTTATAGTATGTCCACTATTATATATTCCGCCACCTTCAGTAGTATCAGTAGTAGCTGTATTGTCTTTGAATGTACAGCATTTTATATCTGCCACGTTGCTCGTTCCAGCATATGAACAAACACTGATTGCACCACCATATTGAGTACTCTTGTTATCGGTGAATGTGCAGTTTGTGATTTCCGCTTTTGATATGGTGTTATTGCTGAAGACAACTATAGCACCGCCTCCTGAGCTATCATTCTCATTATACGTAGCCCCCGATGCTGTATTTTGGTCAAATAAACAGTTAATAATTTTTGCTAAAGTCTCTGCATTTTGAGCAGCCACGCATACAGCTCCGCCAAGTCCTGCAGTGTTATTCTTGAATGTACAATTTTGGATTGTTGGTGAAGCGTCCAGAATGCAAACACCTCCGCCGAATGAAAAGTTATAAGTACCGTCATTGAATGTGTTACCTTTGCCGTTCTGAATTGTAAAGCCGTCTATTAATGTCGCATTCCCTTCACCCGAATCATTGTTGCAATGAATTACACTCTCTTCAGTGTTTGTTGCCATTGTCAGAGTTGTAGCGTTATCTGCAATGTTCCTAGTTTTAAGATTTTCATCGCTTATTTTACCTGTCCACGTTTCTTCACCTGAGAAACCGCCGTAAATATTCAAGGTCTTGTCTATGTTGAGCGTAGCTGTTAACGTGTATGTACCCTTAGCAATGTATATAATGTCACCAGAACTTGGAACAGGTTGAGGGTTGTCAGTGTTATCACCGTTGAAAAATGCGGTAAGCGTTGTTGTTGTTGTGGCGCTGGTAAAACCATTCGTTAAGTATTTTATATTATCGTTAGTTTCTGTGCCATTCTTGACGATGTAATAATAAGTATTCTCTGCCCATGACGCACTCACAGACACTAGCAACATCAAAAAAATTGCTATAATTCGTAATAACCGCAAAAAAATCATCTCCAATAAAATATAACATTTCGCAGAATTCTAGCTCACGGGCAAAAATGAATCCTGCCCCTCACATTAATATGACACGCAGGACAAGCCACTAACACTCACGCAACACATGCTATAATTCACGATAAATTCACGAAAACATTTGCCGTAATCTTTTACTCAGGAGATGATTGAGACCATGAAGGGAAATTTTGCACTGTTATTCTTAATCCTCTGGCCCATGTTCGGAGGTGCGTTATCGTATTTCATCGGCAGGTTCAGCAGAAGGGCACGCGACTACACTGCGGACATAATCTGCCTGGTCGAGTTTGTCCTGACTCTCTGTTGCTTCAGCTTCATGAACAGCTCTTTCACAGCTTACGGGGTCTGCGGTCTTGGCCTCAACTTGTATCTTGACGGCTTCCGGGGCGTTTACTCTGTCATAATCGCCTTCATGTGGCTGGTGACTACGGTATTTTCACGCGAGTACTTACAGCACCACAGAAATCGCAATCGCTATTATCTCTATGTCCTGATGACTTTAGGCTCAATAATGGGGGTTTTCCTGTCAGCAGATCTCTATACAACGTTCGTATTCTTCGAGATGATGTCACTGTTCTCGTACGTAATGGTAGTTCAGGACGAGACCCGTGAAGCTCAGAGGGCTGCTCAGACTTATTTGGCAATAGCAATAATTGGCGGACTTGTAACCCTGACCGGTTTGGTTTTACTCTACTCAAAGACAGGAACATTGGATATAGCTTCACTCTCAAAGCTCGAAATCCCTAAATATGACCTGTACATACCCGGAGCCTTAATATTCACAGGATTTGCTGCAAAAGCTGCCATATTCCCTTCACATATCTGGCTGCCTACTGCACACACTGCTGCACCTGCGCCGTCGAGTGCATTGTTGTCGGGGCTTCTCACTAAGTCGGGCCTCTTTGGAATTCTAGTATTGTCGTCCGGGCCTTTCCTTCATGATGCTTATTGGGGCTTAATGCTCCTGATCCTTGCCCTGATTACTATGGTGCTGGGAGCTGTACTTGCTGTTTTCTCAGTGAACATAAAGCGGACTTTAGCGTGTTCGTCAATGTCTCAACTGGGATTTATCCTGACTGGAATAGCAATGCAGTGCTTCTTGGGTGAGAATAATGACCTTGCAATCCGGGGGACTGTGCTTTACATGATAGGTCATTCGTTGATAAAGCTGGTTTTATTCCTGTGTGCCGGAGTAGTTCACATGAATACACATAAACTTGAGCTTAATGACATCAGGGGCTTTGGCAGGGGCAAGAAAGTCCTCATGTTTGCCTTCATTATGGGAGGTCTTGGCCTAATGGGTGCACCTTTATGGAATGGCTATCTAGGAAAGACGTTAATTCATGAGAGCATCGTCGAACACATTCATCATACAAATACAACAGGGACACTTGCATTTATGAGCTTGTCTCACGAGAGATTATTATTTAGCGTATCTGAGTGGCTGTTCCTGATTTCAGGAGGTCTTACTACGGCATATGTGATTAAGTTGTTCATAGCGTTATTCGTTGCAAAACCTGCACCGCATATGCACGAGAAAGAAAAGTATATTTCATTCTCAAATGCTGCGTTATTGACTCTGAGTGCGTTAATTCTGCCTGTAATTGGAATGCTTCCGTATGAAACTGCCGACA
>JAFSQO010000268.1 GCA_017446645.1 Synergistaceae bacterium
TGAATGAGACTCCTTGCTGCCTGCGAAGAAATAAGATTTTTGCCCTTCTTGATTAACGTTCCGCTGTCGATGAGTTCTTTAAGAATAGTGGCCTGAGTAGCAGCAGTGCCTATACCGTCAGTCTCTTTGAGAATCTTCTTAATTTCTGAGGCTTGAACGTAGCGATAAACTTCATTCATAGCTTTGAGCAAAGTGGCCTCAGTGAATCTTGCAGGAGCTTTAGTTTTCTTCTCCAACAGGTTAATATCATTGCACGAGCCTTTTTCTCCTTCCGAAGTTCTAGGCAATGGAGTAGAAATATTTTCGTCATCGTTATCCTTTTCGTCGTCTTTGTCCTGTAAATCTTTTTCAACGGACTTCCAGCCCTCATTGAGAACCTGACGGCCTGATGCAGAGAATAATTCACCTTCAATCTCAGCGTTAATGTTGACTTGTAAAAATTCGTAATCCGGCATGAAGAACGAGATATAACGCTGTGCAACTAGTTCAAAAATTAAAGCCTCATCCCCCTCAAGAGTCTTTGTAATCTTGCAAGAAGCTGAGGGAATAATAGCGTGATGTTCTTCAACCTTCTTGGAGTTGAAAACAGGAGTTGAGTGTCCCTTATCGACAGCTTCGGGAACTTTGACGGAAGATAATTTTTCAATGACAGTGAAAACTTTTTCAGCCTCGACCTGATGAGCATCCGGCAGATATTCACAATCAGAACGGGGATAAGTCAAAATGCCTTGTTCGTAGAGTTTCTGGCAAATCTCCAGAGTTTTAGCAGGGGATAAGTCATATTTTTTTGACGCAATCATCTGTAATTTCGGGAGTGAGAATCCGACGGGAGGCTTTGAAGATTGCTTTTTGCTCTCGTATTTAGTTATAGTAGCCAACTTATCTTTAAGTCTTGCAACAAGAGCTTCAGCAACAGATTTATCGACAAGTCGTTTTTCCTCATCAAGACCCTGTTGTCGTCTTTAGGTTTCCATACGGCATTGAATGAACCGTTTGCTACAGAGATTTCAGCCTTAATAATCCAGAAGGGTTTAGGCACGAACGCTTCAATAGCTTCATCACGCCTGACGACGAGAGCAGTAACAGGAGTTTTGACCCTACCAATTCTAAGAGGGCCTCCGCTATAACCGTTCTTTTCAGCCATTTTCGTATAAAGGCGAGTTAAATTCATTCCATGCAACCAGTCGGCACGGCTACGAGCAAGAGCGGCATCACGATCACCGTGAAAATCAGAATCAGGCTTTAGGTTATCGAGAGCCTTTTTGACAGCTTCGGGATTAGTGTCGCTGATAAGGATACGGAGAACTTCCCCTTTATATCCACAGTATTCAAGGATTTCATCAATGAGCAACTGCCCTTCTCTGTCGCAGTCTCCAGCGTTGACGACAACATCAGCCTGTTTTTATAATTTTTTGATATTGTCGAATAAGTCCTTGCTTTCCTTTTTGACGAGCATTTTCCAGACTTCAGGGAAAATCGGAAGGTCGGCAATATTCCAGTGTTTATATTTTGCATCATAGATGTCAGGTGTAGCCTGTTCAAGTAAATGACCAGCTGCCCAAGCAACAATATCATCACCTGCCTTAATGTAAAGTTTATTATTCTCCTGCGGTTTAGACAGAACAGCGGCGATGGACCTTGCAA
>JAFSQO010000269.1 GCA_017446645.1 Synergistaceae bacterium
CAGGCAATTTTACACTACTGCGAATACAACGAGCCTCAAATATTTATCAGTCGGAGGCGAAAAATTAGTCCCCGTTCAGCCATTGGACAAAGCGGACAAAAAGCCGGTTCTTTATAATGCTTACGGACCTACAGAATGTACGATATTCAGCACTATAACGCCTGTAAATCGTATTTATGACAGAGTCCCCATAGGCACTCCCCTGAGTAATTACAAATGCTACGTTGTTGACGCGAACATGAGAAGGCTGCCTCCTCTTGTTCCCGGTGAGCTTCTGATTTCAGGACGCGGCGTTAGCAGGGGTTATCTCAATCGTCCTGACTTAACACAAAAAGTTTTCATAGCTAATCCGTTCAGCAGTGAGAAAGACTACATCCGGGCATATCATACAGGGGATATAGTGCGCCTGCTTCCTGACGGTAAAATTGACTTTATAGGCAGGAACGACGGGCAGGTTAAGGTTCGCGGTTTCAGAGTCGAATTATCCGAGATAGAAGCCGTTATCCGTGAATTTCCTGGAATTAAAGATGCTACCGTTGCTGCGTTCGATAATCCTGCGGGAGGGAAGTTTATTGCTGCGTATGTAGTAAGCCATGATTCTATTGACAAAGATGCACTCAGAAAATTTATAGGTGAGAGAAAACCGCCTTACATGATCCCTTCAGCCATAATGCAACTTGACAAAATACCCCTGAATCAGAACAGCAAAGTTAATCGCAAGGCATTACCCCTGCCGACTCTAAGCTCAGACAGAGAGAAGAAAGCACCTGCTAACGATATACAGCGTCAAATTATGGGAATAGTGAAAGAAGCATTGGGACATGACGATTTCGGAGTTGATACGGATTTATACGAAGCCGGCCTCACGTCAATAACGTCAATAAGACTCAGCGTCCTGATTGGAAGAGCCTTTAACAGGGTAATGAAAACTTCTGACCTTAAGGGAAATTCTACGGTTGAAAAACTTGAAACTTTCATGACAGGCAGCAAGTCTACAGAAAATCCAGAACATGAAATTTTGCAGAGTTATCCTCTTTCAGCAAGTCAGCAGGGAGTATTTATAGACACTATAGCCAATAACGGCACTACTATTTATAATATCCCATTCCTGTTTCATCTGGGAGACGAAATAGACATTAACAGGCTTCATGAGGCTCTGAAAAAAGTTATTGAGGCTCATCCGTATCTGAAAGTAAGACTCAGTATGAACGAAGACGGCGAAATTCATCAAATCAGGGACGATACTTCAGCCCTTAATATATCCGTGCTGAATACGTTTGAACCTGAAAAGCTCTTAAGTCCGTTCGATGTCCTGAAAGAAAATCTTGCGCGTTTTTCGATTCATGACTCACCGCAGGGAAAATATCTCTTTATGGATTTACATCACCTGATTGCTGACGGTACTTCGATTATGATTCTTCTTGAGGACCTTGACCGAGCTTACTCAGGAGAGTTACTTGAAGGCGAAACATATTCGGCTTATGATGCAGCACTTGACGGAGAAACAGCAGAACAGGGCGAAGCTCATAATCAGGCAGCAAAATTTTTTGATAATATCTTCTCTGAATGCGGAGGCAGCACTGATATTCCGTACGATTTGCAGGGGGGCAGTCCTTC
>JAFSQO010000024.1 GCA_017446645.1 Synergistaceae bacterium
AATGCGCGTTCAGGGTGTCTGGGGACAATTACGAGCCTCGAATCAGGGAATTTCTTGCGGACTATCCTGAAGGCTGCGATTACAACATCGTCTTCTCCTTGATGAGTGCTGCCTGCTACGAATAAAGGTGCTTCGTTCTTCTTGAGCCAGCTCCATTTTTCGGGTCTTGCAAGTTTTCGTCTATCTAAGAGAGTATCAACTTTGCAGTCGCCAGTTACTATAATTTTTTCTTCAGGGACTCCGAGTGCCGGAAATTTCTTTTTGTCATCGTCAAATCTTACCATTAATTTCGTAAATGAGCGCAACACCCCCTGCCAGAAATATTTTGTGCGTCTGAGCCTCCCGAAACTTTTTTCTGAGATTCTGCCGTTAGCAAGGAATGCCGGAATATTGCGTGAGCTTACCTGATAAAGCATTTCAGGCCATAATTCCGTCTCCATTGTGATGTATGCACAGGGTCTTATGCTGTCAAGGGCGCGGGTTACGAATTTCTTTGAGTCAAATGGACTGTAGATTATCTTGTCAACAAGTCCTGCAAGCAAATTTTCCGCCATGCTATGACCGGTCGGCGTTACCGTTGAGATTATGCAGGGTCGCGAGTTATTATTCTTAATTCTCCTTATTATAGACGCTGCTGACTGAACCTCACCGACTGAGACAGCGTGAACCCATATGGGTCTCTCAGGAACGTCCTTAACAATGCCCTTGCGTTCTGAAATGTCATCTTTATACTTGCGTTTGAGCAGGCAGAGTCCTCCGGCGTTGAAGAATGCGCTGGCTAAAGTGCGGTAGAGTGCAAAACCTGCGTGCCATGTCATGAATGAGTTATCGAGAAATTTTTTCATGCTAAGACTAATTCACCGATGCAAAAAACATAATAATACTTCTTTTATTACATTTTCCTTACTGTTTCATAGAACCCGATACTCTGAAATCAGTGTACCGTTTGTATAGTTCTCCGCAGTCATTACGGGGGCATCGGACTCCCTTAGAGCTTAGGCTATTAAGCTAAACTCTCTATATATGTCGTGACTCACACCGCTCCCAGACGCACGAGGTATATTACCCTTAGGAAAATGTAATGTCAATATGTTTTTGCAGCGTCCTCCTTTCTTTGTAATTTATTCCTGTTGAGTTTTATGCGCTATCAGTAATAATTGTTATTTATTGGCTTACTATACGATTACCTCGTCCGTATTTATCGTAAAATGATTCTTGCGGAAATATATAATGCCTTCTTTTTTCATGTCGCTTAATTCTTTCGAGAGAGCACTCCTGTCTATATTAAGGTAATCCGCCATCTGCTGCCTGTCAAATGGGATCTCAAAACTTTTAGAGCCTTCAGTTAGTGATATATAGTTCAGATAGCTCATGACTTTTTTGCGGATTGTCCTGTTTGCATTAATAAAACTGCGCTGTGATAGATACAAGTTTTTGCGCGCCATTATTCTTAACAAGTTATCAGTCAGCTTTAATGACCATGAACGGGAAGCGGGCAGGTTATTTACCTTAAGGAATAATACTATACAGTCCTGTTTTGCCCTTACGTCAACCAGGAGAGGCTCGCCAAGAATAGCATAGACTTCCCCAAAGAGTTCGCCTTCCTTTGCAAGACCGAGCACTATGTTGTTGCCAAAGAGGTCATTGCTTTCGATGATGACTTTACCGCCTGTAACTAGGCCAATTTTATCGATAACATCTCCGGCTGAGAAGATAATTTGATTCCTTGAGTAAAAGAATTCGCCAGCGTTTATATATTCTATTGATGCGTCAAATTCCCTGCGTGTCATGTTAGCGAATAATTCTGTCTTCATTAAGAATTCATGTGATGCAATAATTTTCTACAAGCCTCCTTATTATACGATTATATTATATTCTTCACTGAGATAAACAAAAAATTGTCCAGGAGCGTGAACCCCCGGACGAATTGTTACGTATTACTCTGTTTTCTTGCCGGTGAGTCTTGCCCAGCGTTTACGCCATTTCTTGCGGGCCTCTAGTCTCTCGCCTAAATCACGCGCTCCCACTCCATAGACCAGATAGAGAATTATACCTGAAACAATCATGATAAACACTGTCGAGGCACAACGTCTTCCCGAAGCATTAATGTTGTAGCCCTCTCTGCCTTCTTCCATTGTCATGTTCTGGATAATCATGGCGTAAGTCTTCCCATAAGATGACTGGAAAGTCGCACCCATGTCGTACTCCGTGAATAAGGCGTTGAAGTTCAGGGCAAAGACAGCTAAGACACTCGGCAATATAATCGGCAGCTTAACCTTCAAAAACGTATAGACCGGTGAAGCCCCAAGATTTTTTGCAGCGTCCTCAAGTTCGTCATCGATTGCATAGAACGCAGCTTTAATCATTCTTAACGCAAAAGGCAATTTCGTTACAGTGTATGCCATGATGATTAAGAACCTGACATTCTCGCGCCAGTATAAATTTTGCCCGAATACGTACCAGACTTCTTTGTTGAAGAAAATCCTGAACGAGTAGCAAATTAATATCGTAGGCAGCAGCCACGGGAATAACAGGCAGCTCTCAGTGATTAAAGCGCGCGTTTTATTTCGGTGCTTGAAGATGTACGAGACAGCCAAGACTACTATAACACATGCCAGGGCAGCAGCGATTGCCGACATTATAAACGAGAGTCTTATGCCTCCTACTGCGTCAGAGTTCGAGAAGACTCCGGAGATTGAGCCGACTCTGGTTCGCAGTCTTCCCCTTGAAGTCATATACTCGTAATTCTGGGTGCCAAAATAATTTATAAACGTCCAGTCCGTGAAGTTGAGCATCTTGCTTCGTATTGCCGGATAATTTTGGAATGAGAACAAGACAATCATAACAACCGGAGTCATGTAAATTATAAATAACACGTATGCGTAAACATGAGCCGCTATGTTCCAAAAGGGATTATTAATCTTTTGCTTGACGAGCTTGGCCTTTGTTTTCGAGACTGAGAGATAATGCCCTTTTCTCTCATAATGATTCAGGACACTGAGTAATATAACCGTGAACATAGCAAGAATTATGCTCAGTAACGCAGCCCTTGCCTGGGGGAATGACTCATCAGCTGCACTTGAACCCGCAAGCCTGACTATTTCAGGGTTAATCGAGTTATAGCCCAGCAAAGTCGGAGCAGACATAGCGCATAATCCCGTGATAAACGTCATTACAGTCAACGAGAACAAAGTCGGCAAAAGAGTAGGCATTACGACCTTGAATAACACTTTGAAGGGTGAGGCTCCCAAGTTTCTCGCAGCTTCAACGGTGTTGTAGTCTATACCGCGAATTGCATTGCGTAAGAACAAAGCGTGATTTGAGGTACATGCAAAAGTCATCGTGAAAAGGACTGCATTAAATCCCGAAAACCATTGTCGGTTCATATGCGGGAAAATCTGCGCAAGCCATGTTGTCATCATTCCGTTTGAGTCATATAAAAACTGGTAGCCCGTAACGAGTGCGACTCCTGAATAAATCAGCGTAGTCATGTAACCCATTCGCAAAATCGACGCGCCTTTGATGTCAAAGTACTCTGTCAACAGAACTATGCTAATTCCCACGACATTAACTGTAACAACGAGGCAGATTGCGAGCTTCAAAGAGTTCCATACGAATAACGGCATTGTCCCGGCCATGAAGAATTTCACAACAGCAAGGGGATCAATCACTCCTGAGGCATTCTTAGTCGTAAATATCGAAGTTAATGTGTTAAGGCACGGCAGCACCATGAAGCCCAGAAACAGGTAGAGAAATAAAACCAGCCCGAAAATTTTTGCGATGAAACCGGCGTCAAAAGTATCAGCCTTCTGCATAAGTCATCACTCCTTCTTGTAGCTCAT
>JAFSQO010000270.1 GCA_017446645.1 Synergistaceae bacterium
CAGACGCAGAGTCACCAGGGTTCGGCGCTACAGAAGATATTAATTAAGCAAAATCCCCCGACTCAGTTCACGTGAAGCCGGGGGAAATTTTTTTACTTTTACTATTTGCTGTTATCCTGTTTTTCTAGCCTGATTATGAACGGTGAGCCTTTACGTTCCATCATGAGCACGATTGAGTCACTGTTACCTGCTGCTTTCTTAGCTTCTGCAGGGGTTTTTACGTCCAGAGCATTAATTTCGAGGATTAAATCGCCTTCCCTTACGCCCTTTTCGTAGTATGCCGGCGAATTAGGGTCAACTTTAGTGATTACAAGACCTTCACTTGCCGAGTCAATATTGTATTGCTTGCGTAACGAGTCATTGACGGTCGAGATTTCAGTAATTCCGTAATCCTTCAGTACTTCGCCGTCCTGTCTGCCCGCTGGTGTGCTGCTTGATTCCGGGCTTTTTCTGCCGTCTGCTGAGTTTGCGCGTTCGCCGAGCTTGACGTTAAACCTCATTTCTCTGCCTTTCCTGACGATTACGAGTCTTGCAGTAGTATTCGGAGCGAGTGTTCTGACTTTCTGGACGAATGCGCCTGCGTCTTTGATTTTCTCGCCGTTGAGTTCGATTACTACATCACCGCGCTTGATGCCTTCTTTGTCTGCCGGGTCTCCCTTGAAGACTTCGAGGACCATTGCGCCCTGTTTGCCTTTGACACCGTAAGCCTTTGCTATTTCTTCATCGATGTCGCGGACACTGACACCGAGCCAGCCCCTTCTTGCGTGTCCGTAAGATACGAGGTCGCCCATGATTTCCTTTGCTTTGTTTACGGGAACAGCGAAGCCCATACCCTGAGCATATGGGATAATAGCCGTGTTTATAGCTATGACCTTGCCTTCCATGTTGAGCAGGGGGCCGCCTGAGTTGCCTGGGTTAATAGCTGCGTCAGTCTGCATGAAGTCATCAAAGTTTATATCTTGAGCGTGAATGCTCCTGTTCTTTGCTGATATAACTCCTGTAGTTACAGTCTGCTCGAAACCGTAGGGATTGCCTATAGCTACGACATATTCGCCGACTTCGACAGCGTCAGAGTCACCAAGTTCAAGAACTGGCAGATCCGTATCAGGCTCAATCTTGATTACAGCCAGGTCATACGTTGGGTCATTGCCCTTAAGTGTAGCAGGGTATGTCTTTTTGCTGCCGTCCGGTAGTAATACTGATACTGTAATCTTGTCAACTTTATCGACAACGTGATTATTTGTGAGAATTAAGCCTTCTTTCGACACTATGAAGCCTGAACCCATGCCCTTCATCGGGACTGAACGCGTAAAATCTTTGAACGAGTCCCCGAAAAAGTGCTTAAATATCGGATCATCATCGAACGGGAAAGGAGTCCTTGAACGTCTTGCGATCTTCTCAACGTCAATATTGACAACTGCAAGAGAAGCACGTTTCACTATCGGGACTATCGGATTGTTGATGCTCCCAGCGAATGAACCTGCTGCCGAAACAAGGATTAATGCAAGCGTCAGAGTCAACGCCATAAATATTTTCTTTGTCATTATAAATTACCTCCGAATTAATTTTTTTTTCAGGCATGTATTTTAGTCTCATGTGTAAATAACTTCATGCTTTATTTTACTTATCTTAACTATTCGTGTTTGTCTGAAAAAATTTTACGTAAATTCACCGCAAGCCATAAGCATTCCAGCGGGAGGGCAATCATCAGGGCTTTATAATTCCAGTAATGAAATAGTGACTCAGGTTCCCTTACGAAAGCTATCGAGAGCCTCATCACTGCATAGAGAATTAATGCCATTGGGGTGATTACTTTACGTTTACGGGGCAAAACTTTTTTCTCGACCCATAACAGAATCACAACGTTCACGAGTGCAAACAGCGAGTAATAAATCTGCACAGGGTGTCTTGTTATGCCTGCCTTGTCATTAGGGAAGTGAAGGGCCGTCCAGAAATGAGACTCCAGTCCAACGCAGCAGCCATTGAGAAAACAACCCCAGCGGCCTATACAGATTGCTAGCATTCCAGGAATTGCAGAGACCTCACATAATTCCAGAAACGATATTTTTTTGCTTCGATAACAGAGAATCATAGCAGCCAGAATTGCCCCGACGATTGCTCCGCCTTCTTCGAGTCCCCCGTGATTTAGGTCAAGCAGCAGAGACGGATCATTGACGTAATCCCGGAAGTTCTTGATGTATTCAGGTGCCCTTGCTCCCAGAAGCATGAATAAGAATGAGATTGCCATAATCCGCCTTGCTTCGTCTTCGTCAAGGTGATAGAGTGAGAGCCTCTTCATCGACCAAAGAATAGCGAGTGATAAAGCAACGAACCAGATTACACTGTACGAGTCAAGCCTGAAACTGCCGATTTGCAACAGAGTCGGGTACATGATTATTCACTCTCCCAGAGAAGAATGTTGTCATCGAAAAATGCCCTGACTCTTCCCTGAGTCTTCAGCCATGACAGAAAAGAACGAACGGTGCTGCCTACTAGAACATACTGCTCGAAGTTCATGCTTAGATTATAGAGTGCGAATAATTTCTGCAAAATCCTCTCGAAGTTAAGCGGCTCCCTGCATATCTTCATGATGTCACTTGCAATATTATTGACGCTGTCGATGTTGTATTGAGCCAGGTCAAAAATGTTATCAGTGAGTTCAGCATGAGAAGGCACGAAGTAATTTGCGTTGAGGGTCTTTACTTTCTCAAGGGTTGACAAGTAAGCAGCAACGTCATAGATAAACACTATTCGGTATTTCTCAAGAGCCTCACGTGACGCAAGACAGTCAGCAAGGAAAATTACGTCATCAGGTGTCCTGAAGCCAACCATGTCAAAGAAATGTCCGGGCAAATTTATAATCTCGAAACCTTCAGGAAGACTTTCAGGAGTGAGAAGCTCTGCGTTGCTTTCCTGAGCCATCAAGAACTTGTGACGCAATTCATCAACAGGGAAGCCACCGAACAGAAAAGCAGGTTCGAGCAAAGTATGCCGAGTGAAATCGCATTCTATTCCGGGCGCGTAAATTTTGCAGCCGGTTTGAGCCTGAAGGTATTTATTGCCCCCAATGTGATCTGCGTTAGAGTGTGTGTTATAGATTGCCTGTAACTTCCAGCCGTTTTTGTCGAGGATTTGCCTGACTTTACGGCCTGCCTCTTTGTCGTTGCCGCTGTCGATTAAGCAGACTTCAGAAGATAACACCCCCCTAAATCCCCCCTTGACAGGAGGGACTTGTGACATCGCGTTTTTCACCGTCCCCTGTGAAGGGGAAGGCCGGGAAGAGGTTTCACCAAGTCTCACGAGACCAATCTTCGCGGGACTCTGAATGTAATAGCTGTTACCTGCTATATGAACTAACTCGTACATTATTTTTTCTCTGATTCTGCTTCTGAGTAAAAGCTGCTGCCCTGAGCGTACATCTTGCGTAATTTAGGCTTCTCGATTTTCCCCGTGGGATTTCTCGGAACGTCGGCAAAAATAATTTTTCTGGGTCTCTTGTATCTCGGCAAATCAAGACAGAACCTGTCAATTTCTTCTGCTGTGCATTCCATTCCCTGCTTAATCTGGATAATGGCCGCTGCAATCTCACCCAGTCTAGGCTCAGGAAGTCCGATAACTGCAACGTCATGAACTTTCGGGTGCTTCATCAGGAAGTTCTCGATTTGGACGGGATAGAGATTTTCACCGCCCGTTATGATTACGTCTTTTTTGCGGTCAACGAGCCACACAAAGCCTTCACTGTCCATCATGGCCATGTCTCCGGTAAAGAGCCAGCCGTCTTTAATCGTCTCTGCCGTAGCTTCCGGGTTCTTATAGTAGCACAGCATGACCCCCGGACCCTTTACGCAGAGTTCTCCGGTCTCGCCTTGAGGTACTTTGTTGCCTTCACTGTCTACGATTTTGAGTTTCCAGCCATAGCCAGGCACACCGATAGCACCGACTTTGTGAATGTTTTCGATTCCAAGATGAACACAACCAGGCCCAGTTGACTCTGAAAGTCCGTAATTCGTGTCGTACTTGTGAGTCGGGAAATAGTCCAGCCAATGCTTTATGAGTGACGGCGGAACAGGCTGCGCACCGATATGCATTAATCGCAGTTGTGATAATCGTCTGCCTTCGAGCTTAATATCTCCCCTGTCAAGAGCTGTAAGAATATCTTGGCACCACGGCACTAAGAGCCACACGATTGTGCAGAGTTCCAGAGATATGACATCAAGAATTGCCTTCGGTGACGTACCCTTGAGCAATACGGCCCTGCTTCCCGTGTAGAGCGACCCGAACCAGTGCATTTTTGCGCCTGTGTGATATAACGGCGGAATACAGAGAAAAATGTCGTTATGTGTTGTCTCATGGTGAACTGCTTCCATGTGTGCCGACTGCATCAAAGCCGTATGATTGTGCAAAATAGCCTTCGGAAATCCTGTAGTTCCTGAAGAGAAATATATTGCAGCCTCGTCAGTATCTTCGACTAATACTTTCGGGGCCTGTGATGAGCAGTTATTTACGGCTTCGTTATAGCTTTCTGCAAATGAAGGGCAGTTAGTGCCTACAAAGAAAAGTAAACACGTTTCACCGAGAGCAAGCACTGTATTCTCGACCCTGCCGATGAACTCCGGGCCAAAGAAGAGAATTTCAACGTCAGCGAGTTTCACACAGTACTCTATTTCTTCAGATGAGTATCGAAAATTCAAGGGGACTGCAATTGCTCCCGTTTTGAGAATTCCGAAATAGATTGGCAGCCATTCAAGACAGTTCATCAAGAGAATGCCTACTTTCTGGCCTTTCTTAACGCCCCTGGAGAGCAGCATGTTAGCTACACGGTTAGCCTTCTCGTCAAAGACAGACCAGGTTATTTCGCGTCTGTATGGTTTTGAGGAAGTAGGCTGAATTAATGCGTATTCTTTCCACGTGAGCCTTACTGGTTCCTGCTGTTCCGGGTTAATTTCTACTAGGGCAACTTCATCGCCGTATAGCTTAGAATTTCGTTCAAGTAAATCTGTAATTGGCATAAAATAAAAAATTTCCTTCCGTTTACGATATTATGCATACAACAATATAGCAAAAAGCCCTGTCATGTGTGAACAGGACTCTGCGAAAATACATTAAAGTTTTTGGAATGTCAAGTTATTCAGGAGCGTGATTATTTCTTGAAGATATTATCGAACGTGTTGAGAATCTTGTCCGAGTTATCAGCCAAAGCCTGAAGGTCTACGTTCATTGCCGACTTTGCTATATTCTCAACGTCAACGCCTTCCTGTTTAATGTCATTGCGTACCGATAAAAGATTATTTGCGATTAAAATCTCCTGGCCCTCTTTCGATAAAATAAAGTCATAGAGCAGTTTTCCGTTCTCGTTGTTGGGGCTTCCCTTGACGAGTCCAATAGGTGAGAAAATCGAGATTAAATCCTTCTTGAGATAAGTAAACCCAATCGGTGAACCCTGAGCCATCAAGTTATGCGATACGTAATCTAACATTATGCCGACCTGATATGCACTTGCTGCGACCTGATTATGTGTTGCTGTAGTCCCTGATTCGAGTTCACAGCCGTTAGCACGCAATTTCTTGAAATACTCTTCGCCATATTCCGGGCTGGCGAGCAATGCTGCGACAAAGTATTTTGTAGTCCCTGCGCTTGAAGGGTCAGTCATAACGATTTGGCCTTCCCACTTAGGGTCAAGTAAATCGTTCCAGCTTTGAGGGGCATTTTCAGGTTCAACGAGTGCAGAGTTATAGCCGATACCCATGTTCATCATTCGTGCACCTGTGTAGTATCCTTCAGGGTCAATGAACTTTGTATCGATATTCTTTGCTTCAGGTGATGAATACTGAGCGAGTATGCCTTCCTTCTTGAATGAAATATAGTCCGCCGGGTCACCTACCCAGATAACGTCAGCAGCTACTTGGCCGGCCTGGTGTTCTGTAGCGATTTTCGTGATGACTCTGCCTGTTCCTGCAAAATAATAGTCCATTGTGATGTCAGGATATTTTGCCTCAAAGCCCCGTTTTATGGCTACGAGCTGGTCCTCCTGCATTGATGAGTACATCATGACCTTGCCCGCTGAGAAGGCACTGGAGACGCTGAGAATGACGAGTAATAATGCGAGAATAAAACGTTTCATGAAAAATTACCTGCCTTTATGTATGATAATGTTTTATAGATACGAAAATTATATTACACTTGTAAGGAGATTTAAACATGTACGATTACTTAATTGTCGGCTCAGGACTATTCGGAGCTGTCTTTGCTCATGAGGCAGTCTGGCACTCAAAATCGGTCCTTGTTGTCGAAAAGCGCGCTCATATCGGCGGCAACATCTACACCGAGAACATTCACGGGATTCACGTGCATTCTTACGGTGCACATATCTTTCACACGAACAATAAACGCGTCTGGGACTTTGTGAATAATCTGGCAGACTTCAACAGGTTCACAAACTCGCCTATAGCAAATTACAAGGGTGAAATTTACTCGTTGCCCTTTAACATGTACACTTTCAATAAAATCTGGGGAGTAATCACACCTGAAGAGGCCCGCGAAAAAATTAACTCTCAACGTGAAGCAGCAGGCATAACAGAGCCTCATAATCTCGAAGAGCAGGCAATAAGTCTCGTAGGCACAGACATTTACGAGAAACTAATCAAAGGCTACACCCAAAAGCAGTGGGGCAGGTCATGCAGGGAACTTCCGGCGTTCATAATAAAACGTCTCCCAGTCCGGCTGAAATACGATAATAATTATTTTGACGCACTCTATCAAGGTATCCCGGTTAATGGCTACACGAGCATCATAGAGAAGCTCCTCGAAGGCTGCGAAGTGAGATTAAGCTGCGATTACTTTGATCACAGGGCAGAACTTGAGGGACTTGCTGACAGGGTAATATTCACTGCTCCGATTGATCAATATTTTGACTATGAGCTGGGTACGCTTGAATACAGGACTCTGAGATTTGAGCAGGAAATCCTGAACGGCACGAGTAATTTTCAGGGCAATGCAGTAGTGAACTACACTGACGAAGATACGCCCTACATGAGAATTATCGAGCATAAGCATTTTTATCCGGGCCTTGAGCTTGACGAAGATTTAACCGTAATAACCCGAGAATTCAGCTCAGAGTGGCACAAGGGCATGGAAGCCTATTACCCAGTGAATGATGCGAAGAATTCCAGACTGTACGAGGCATACAGGGAACTCGCTGCCTCAAGATGTCCTAATGTAATATTTGGCGGCAGATTAGGTGAATATAAATATTACGATATGGACGTTGTAATCGCTAAGGCAATGGAACTCGCAGAAAAAATAATTGCGTGAAATTGCGATTTATGCTATATTTTGCTCCGGCTCTCCTGAACGGTTGAATAAATAGATACTGTCAGGGAAAAATATTCAAGCAGCCTGATGATAAATTTCTAACCATGCAAATAACGTCAGGATATGCTTGCAAAACGAGCCTGTCCTGATTTTATTATATATTTTTATTATATAAGGAGGAGGAATTTTTGCCCGCTAATGAGGAAAATGCTCCGCGCGTCAATAACGAAATAACGTCACTGCAGGTTTTATTGGTCGATGAAAACGGAGTTAAAGTAGGAGTTACTAACACCGCTGAAGCTATACGAATGGCAAACGAACAATCTCTGGATCTGGTAGAGGTCGCACCGCTTGCAAGCCCGCCGGTTTGCAGGATAATGGACTACGGAAAGTATCGTTATCAGCTCCAGAAGAAGGAAAAAGATGCCCGGAAAAAGCAAAAGGTTCAGGAACTGAAGGAAATAAAAATGCGTCCTAAAATCGATGACCATGATTTTGAGTTCAAGACCAAAGCCGTGAGGACATTCTTAGAGAAAGGCCACCGCGTAAAAGTCTCTGTTTTCTTCAGGGGACGAGAGATGTCATTTCTTGAACGCGGAGAAGAAGTGCTTAATCGGGTAATAGCAATGTGTGAGGACGTAGGCAAGAGTGAAGGCAAGCCCTCAATGGAAGGCCGTTACATGAGATTGCTCTTAACGCCTCTGAAATAATAAATCACGAAAGGAGAAATTTTTTTCATGCCCAAATTAAAATCACACTCAGGAGCTAAAAAAAGGTTTTTCAAGACAGCTTCAGGAAAATTCGCTTATCGTAAGTGCTCGCGCTCGCATATCCTGGTGAATAAAAAGCCGTCAAGAATGCGAAGGCTCAAGGCAACAGGTTACGTCTCTGAAACTTTGACGACCCAGATGAGACACTTACTGCCCTATGATTAATAGTAATTGGAGAGGTGAAAGATTATGAGAGTTAAAGGCGCATCAGCAAGCAACAACAAGCGCAAGAAGTTATTCAAGATTACCAAAGGCTACTGGGGACAGCGCAAGAACGTCTACCGCAGGGCAAGAGAAGCATATTTGGCATCACTGTCAAGGGCATACGTTGACCGCAAGCGCAAAAAGAGGGATTTCCGCCGTCTCTGGATTACCAGAATCAGTGCAGCAGTCCGTGCAGAGGGCATGAGTTACAGCGTATTCATGAACGGTCTCAAGAAAGCAGGAATTAACATCAACCGCAAAATGTTGAGCGAGCTTGCTATTCATGATGATAAGGCCTTCAGGGAACTTGTCGCAAAAGTAAAGGCAGCACTGTAATCCATGGCATTAGAAATAGAACAACTCAGGGCTTCATTCGTTGAGGCTCTGAAAAATATTAATTCGCTTCAGGAACTTGATGATCTGCGAGTAAAATTCACCGGCAAAAAAGGCGAGCTTACCCTGATGCTGCGGTCACTCGGAAAGCTGCCCCCTGAAGAACGCAAACAGGCAGGCCAGGAACTCAATAATTTACGCGACGAAATAGAGAACTCACTATCATCAACCGGTAAGAAAATCCGCGATTCAGAAAATGATAAACAGGAAATCAACGAACGCATTGACGTTACATTACCGGCTAGAGGCAGATTATCAGGAGCTTTTCACCCTGTAATGCAGACAATGCACGAGATAGCGAATATCATGCAGGGTCTTGGCTACTCCGTTGCAAGCGGTCCCGAAATCGAAGAGGAGTTCTATAATTTTGAATGCCTGAATGTTCCCAAATGGCACCCCGCAAGAGACATGCAGGATACTTTTTATTTTCCTGACGGCAAGCTGCTCCGCACCCACACTTCACCCGTTCAGATTAGATCCATGCTGAAGTACGGCGCACCTTTACGCATAGTGTGCCCCGGAAAAGTCTATCGCAGGGATAACGACACTACACACTCCCCAATGTTTAACCAGATGGAGGGCCTGTTAATCGATAAAGATGTCTCGTTCTCAGAGATGAAGGGCACGATGTCAGAGATGTTGAATGCATTCTTCGGGAAGTCCCTTAAATCGCGATTCAGGGCGAGTTATTTCCCGTTTACTGAGCCTAGCATGGAGCTTGATATCGAGTGCGTTGAGTGTTCAGGTCATGATGAGCATTGCCGAGTCTGTCACGGCACGGGCTGGCTTGAAGTCGTAGGTATGGGAATGGTTCACCCTAACGTAATTCGTGCTGGCAAGATTGACCCTGACGAATATAACGGTTTTGCTTTCGGAATTGGCTTGGACAGAATGGCGATGTTAAAGTACGGCATTAGCGATTTAAGATTATTATTTGACGGTAACGTTTCATTTTTGAATTCAGGCTTGAATTCAGGTTTGGAGGTCTCTCAATGTTAATTTCACTGGAATTGTTAAAGAGTTTTATAGACATCGAGATTTCCCCCGAAGAGTTAGCTGACAGATTGACGTTTTCAGGTTCCGAAATCGAAGGCATTACTCACACAGCCGGCAAATTAAGCGGAGTAGTCGCTGCAAGAATTGACGCGCTTGAAGTTCACCCTGTTGAAGCAAAATATTACGTTGCCCATTTGAATACAGGAACAGGCGGACATGTCTGCGTAACCAGTGCCCGCAACATGAAGCAGGGCGATTTGGTGCTTTATGCAGGTGCAGGCTCAATTTTGCCGGACGGTACAGAGATGGGAATTCGCGACTTTGCAGGAATTCAGAGTTACGGAATGATGCTCAGTGCTGAGGAGTTAGGGCTTCACGATGTCGATGATCCTTCAGGTCTGCTGATTTTACCCGACAGCGCAAGACCCGGTGATAACGCGGGGAACTTATTTCACATTAACGACACTATCCTTGACGTTTCGATTACTCCTAACAGGGGTGATTTATTATCGCACTTGGGACTGGCTCGCGAGATTAAAGGACTGTTCCCTGCTAAGTCTGTGTTAAGGTCTCCGGAATGGCTTAGACCCCTTAATCACGATAAAGAATGGGGCGAGGATTTTGGCGAAATTTCACTGCCAGACAAAGGCTGCTTTGCCTATAGACTGGGTTTAGCGACAGGAGCAAGGATTTATGACTCGCCTTTAACCGTGAAGATAGATTTGGCTCACTTAGGCATGAGACCCATCAACAATGCCGTTGACGTTACGAATTATGTAATGCTGATGCTTGGCCAGCCTTTACATGCTTTTGACCTGAACACTTTACCCGAACGCGAAATAACTGTAAGGGCTGCTCATGAGGGCGAGAAAATTCTCACACTTGACGAGAAGGAACGTTTGCTAACAGCCAGCGACATGTTAATCACTTCAGGCGGTGAAGCTATTGCCCTTGCAGGTGTCATGGGAGGAGTTCAGACGGGCATAAATGACGATACATCTACAATCGTAGTCGAGAGTGCATCGTTCTCGCCAGTCCGAGTCGGCCAGACTTCAAGGCGTTTAGGCATAAATTCAGAAGCAGCTTTCAGATTTTCACGTACTGTAGACCCTTCACTGAGCAAAATTGCTTTAACAGCAGCGTTATCTTTAATGCGTGATTGGTGCGGTGCTGAAGTCGATTATCACGTCATGAGCGCAGAAAACGAAATCATTGAGCCAAAGACTGTGAAGCTGACTCGTAAGAAGCTCAAGACCTATCTGTCATTCGACAACATGAACGAGGCTGCCAGAATTCTCGAAGGCTTCGGGATAAGGCACACAGGCGAAGATAAATTTTTGCCTCCAAGCTACAGACCCGATATTAGCATTGAAGAGGACCTAATCGAAGAAATTGGCAGGTTCAGGGGCTACAACGAGACAGACGAGAAATTACCCGGAGAAATGCCTCATCGTGCAGATATTGGCGAGGTCATGGCTCTCTCAGGTTCAGTGAGGAATATCCTGATTTCACGGGGCTACACTGAAGTAGTGACGTATAGCTTCCTGCCAGAGGACTTTGCTCAGAAATTGCGGCTTCCTGAAGATGACGTGCGCTCTAAAATATTAACGCTGGCTAATCCCATTTCGCGCTC
>JAFSQO010000271.1 GCA_017446645.1 Synergistaceae bacterium
GCCGGAATTGCAAAAGAGTCATGCGCGAAAAGGTTATGGCTGACTCATTTCTCGCAAGTCATGAGGGATCCTAGTGTCTACCTGCCTAATGCCCAAAGGATTTTCCCGGATTCAGTATGCTGCGTTGACGGAATGAAGTTGACCCTGCTGCATGAGCCATAAGGAAGTTTGCAGCAGAGCCTGTGAAATCCCTAATGGTGAAATAATCGTTTGCCAGTCATGACCATTGCTATATTGTGATGATTGCAGGCTTCGATTACTAAGTCATCACGGATAGAGCCTCCCGGTTGAGCTATGTATCTGACTCCGCTTGAGCTTGCCCTTTCGATATTGTCAGGGAACGGGAAGAAGGCATCACTTCCGAGTGAAGCATCGCTGTTTTCAGCACGCCACAACATTCGTTCAGACGGTGAAAGCACTTCGCCCTTGCTTGAAAGAATTTCGTTGATTGCGTTGTCTCGTTCGGGTCTGCCGATGTTTGAGTTAAAATCAAGCTCAAGGATTTTCGGATGCTCGCGTAAAGTCCTGAAGTCCGCTTTGTTGCAGGCCAACTTCACGCAATGTAATCTTGACTGCTGTCCTGCACCGACTCCGAGTGTCTGGCCGTTCTTGGTGATGCACACTGAATTTGACTGGGTATATTTGAGGGTGATTAATGCGAGAATCAAATCGCGCTGTGCACTTTCCGGAATGTCTTTATTTTCAGTAACAGGTTCGTTGAATTTCTCAGGTTCTATTACTGGTACGGTGCTTCTTGCCTGAGAAAAAGTTATCCCGAAAACGTCACGGGTTTCGAGCGACTCAGGTTCGTAGTCCGCGTCAATCTTGATGACTGCGTAACTGCCTTTGCGTTTTGTCTTGAGTATTTCGAGGGCCTTATCCGTATAGTCCGGTGCGATAATCCCGTCCGATACTTCATGCTTTATGTACTCTGCAGTAATCTCGTCACATGTGTCACTTAGGGCAATCCAGTCACCGAACGATGAAAGCCTGTCAGTTCCCCTTGCCCTTGCATAGGCGCAGGCTAAAGGCGATGAATTGATGTCGAGTTTTTCGTCAACGAAGAATAACTTACGCTCGCTTTCACTAAGTGCCAGACCAAGAGCTGCCCCTGCCGGTGATACGTGCTTAAACGATGCAGCAGCAGGCAGATTCAGGGTCTTCCGTAATTCCTTCACAAGCTGCCAGGAGTTCAGGGCATCAAGGAAATTTATGTAGCCCGGTCTGCCGTTGAGAATCTCAAGGGGTAACTCGCTGTTATCTCTCATGAAGATTCTTGCAGGCGACTGGTCAGGGTTGCAGCCGTATTTTAAGACAAATTCGCGCATTATTTTTCACTCCTCAAAGTTAAATTAAAGTGATTTCGTGTTGAATATTTTATCAGAATAGCTCGCAAAATCAGGGCTGTAAAATCTAACGTAGAGTGCTACCCTGTAATCTTCTCCGAGTTCGTCCCATAATGAGTCGGCAAAAGAGTTCATGTCATCGCAAATCTTTATTTCTCTGGGTTCACCTGTGAATGAAGGCAGAACTTTATCCGGTGTAACGTCATGATTATACGTGTGAATCAGATGGCCCCTGCCCTTCGTGAATTCGTACTCAAAAAAGAATTTCCCTGCACGTTTCAGAATACTCTGCTTGTAGCCTGACTCGTTTATGATAGCACTGATTCTCGGCGTATAGTGCGGTGAGTCCGGTTCATATTCGCGAGTTCGTAAAGCTGACTCAAAGCTGCCTCCTGACTCAAGAGCCTCATAAATCGTATCAGTCTGGTCGCCGTTAGTGACTATTACGTTCTTGCCTGAGATTCTTATGGGTGAGTATAGAATCAGTGAGCTGTCGAGGTCTTTATCGGGATTAACGAGTTTGATGATTAACTCATCGCCGGAAGTCTCGAACACCCTTGCCTTGCTTGATTTACTTCTGCCCATAATGAAGTAAGCCAGCATGATTCGCCCTGACTCAGTCATTCCTGTTATGATGCCTCGTCCGGGATATTTTACTGGTTTGGGGAAAATTTTAGGGTCAATCTTTCTGCAAAGCTCTTCTACTGCTTTAGGGAGAATCACCCATTCAGCTTCACTCATGACCCTTAACTGCAAAGTCTCCGGTGTGTCATTGGGTAAAATCTCGACAGCCTTTTGAGCCAGAATCTCTCCGCCGTCCGGTATCTCGTTGACCAGGTGAACGGTTGCGCCAGTGACTTTAACGCCTGATTTTAACACTGCATCGTGAACTTTGAGACCATAAAAGCCTTTACCGCAGAACGCAGGGATTAATGAAGGGTGAACGTTGATTATATTTGCGCTGCATTTGTCGAGAAAACTCTTGCTCAAGATATGCATAAACCCAGCAAGGACTATGACATCAGGTTTTGCCTTGTTGAGTTTTTCGAGTATCTTGGCCTCAAATGCGTCTGAGTCACTGCAATCTTTGAAGCTTACGACATCAGCCGGAATATTTGCGAGCCTTGCACGTTCGAGGGCATAAGCGTTATCTTTGCTTGATATTACCTGAACGATACGCCCTGAGCTTAAGACTCCGGAAGCCTGAGCGTTGATTAAAGCCTGAAGGTTAGTCCCGCCTCCTGAGACAAGAACAGAAATTTTCAGCATAGTAAGATCCCTCCTTCTTGATTCACTATTTCGCCGATTATGTAAGAGCCTGTTATCCCGTGAATAATCAAGTCAGCGTTCTCCGGAGCTGCTATTAACGTCATGCCGACTCCCATATTAAACACGTGAAACATCTCATCGCGTTCAAGATTACCTGTTTTCATGATTAAGTCAAATATCGCAGGAGTCTTTATCTTTGCCAGCTCGATTTTTGCCGTGAGTTTATCAGGAATTGCCCTTGGGATATTCTCGTAAAAGCCGCCTCCTGTGATGTGAGCAATAGATTTCACGTTCGGGATTATGCTAAGGACTTCCCGGACGTAAATTTTTGTAGGAGTTAATAACTCTTCACCGAGTGTCCTGCCTAATTCAGTGACGTATTGATTCATGTCATGACCTGCGAAAATTTTTCTCACTAGTGAAAAGCCGTTGGAATGCACTCCGCTAGATGGCAAGGCAATAATCACATCGCCTGCTTTAACGTTTCCAGAGTCCAGAATCTTTTCGCGCTCGACTACACCTACACAGAAGCCAGCCAAATCATACTCGTCTTCAGGATAGAAGCCCGGCATCTCCGCAGTTTCGCCACCTATCAATGCGCAATTAGCCTGAACGCACCCTTCTGCAACACCTGATACGATCTGGGCAACTTTCTCCGGGTAATTTTTCCCTACAGCAACGTAATCGAGAAAAAATAACGGTCTGGCACCTGAACACAAGACATCATTGACGCACATAGCCACGCAGTCAATACCGATTGAGTCATGTTTGTCCAATGCAAATGCTATTTTCAGCTTGGTACCTACTCCGTCAGTGCCGCTGACTAGAATCGGGGCCTTGAGATTTTCAGGAAGCGCGAACATTCCCCCGAAGCCGCCTATATCTGAGCAGACTCCGGGTATTTTTGTCCGTGCAATGTGTGCCTTCATGAGCCTCACAGCATCGTAGCCTGCCTGAACGTCTACGCCTGACTCTCTATATTGCTGACTGGTTGTATTTTTCGCGGATTTCATGATTCTTTGCCTCGATATTTTCTGCCATAGAGAACGCCTCTGACTCAAGTTTATCTGCAAGGGCTTCATCATTCAACGCAAGTATCCTCGCAGCCAGCCACGCAGCATTAGCTCCTCCGTCAATTGCAACACAGGCAACGGGAACACCTGAAGGCATCTGCACAGTCGAGAGCAGGGCATCAAGTCCTCCCAAGTCGCTGGATTTAACGGGAACGCCAATAACTGGAACTCTTGTGTGAGCAGCCAGAACTCCGGCCAAGTGAGCGGCTTTTCCTGCAATTGCTATGATTACCCCGAAATTGTTTTCTCGTGCCTTGAGTGCGAAATCTCTGGCATTCTCCGGAGTCCTGTGAGCAGAAATTATATTTATCTCGAATTCAAGCCCAAGACCCTTCAAGACTTCCATGCATTTCTCTGCAATGTTCTAGTCGCTTGCACTACCCATTATGATCGCAACTTTCTTGTTACTCATCTCTGTTATTAATCCTCACTGTAGGAATTTTAGAGAGCTTCGAGAACGTAGACAACGGGAGAGTTGCAGCTTTCTCGTATTCAGGAACATTCACGCCTTCTGAAGCCGTCTTGTTTTCCTTGACGATAACGTCCCATAATTCTTTACGCCATATCTGCGTAGACTGGGGGGCATTAATTCCGATTCTGACGAC
>JAFSQO010000272.1 GCA_017446645.1 Synergistaceae bacterium
GACATCATGAAGATATATCTCAAGGTCAACCCTGATACCCAGATCATAGAGGACGTGAAGTTCAAGACGTTCGGTTGTGCCAGCGCAATAGCCTCATCAAGCATGGCCACTGAAATGATAAAGGGACGCACCGTTGAAGACGCATGGAATTTAACTAACAGCGCAGTCGCCGAAGCATTGGACGGTCTGCCGCCGATAAAGATGCATTGTTCGGTGTTGGCAGAAGAGGCAATTCACGAGGCCCTGAATGACTATCGAGCCAAGCACGGAATGCCCCTTATCCCGATAGAACATCACGAGGATTAAAGTATTTTGTGATATACTGCAAAGAATTTTTTCAGTAAGGAGTTAATAGTTACGATATGAATTATCAAGAAGTAAGTGTATTTATAACCTATCTGGTATTTATGCTCTCAATCGGAGTGTATTTTTTCTTCCGTGATAAAACCCAGACAGAGAGGAGCTATTTCTTAGGCGACCGCAAAATGGGTGCCTGGGTTGCTGCACTTTCTGCCGGAGCTTCTGACATGAGCGCGTGGGTTCTAATGGGACTGCCTACATCGATTTATGCACTTGGCCTCGGTCAGGTCTGGATTTCATTCGGGCTTGCCATAGGCTACTCGTTGAGCTGGATATTTGAGGCTCCCCGTCTGAGGGCGTTCTCGATTGCAGCAGATGACTCTATCACGGTGCCCCAGTATTTGACTAATCGCTTTTTGTCTAAGTCAAAAGCCCTGCAGTTAATCTCAGCCGGAGTTTTCCTGATTGCCTACACGATTTACGCAGCTTCGAGCATCAAGGCCTGCGGTACACTCTTTAACACTGTAACTGGTCTTGACACGAGTATAGCAATGTATCTCGCAGCATTTATCATAATCGGCTATACTTTCTTAGGAGGCTTCAGTGCTGTGTCCTGGACGGATTTCTTTCAGGGAATGCTTGTCCTTGCAGCAATGTTAATCGTGCCTTTAGCAGCAGACGCAATGCTTGCACCGGGTCAGTTCTTTGTGATAGACTCGCCTGACTACTGGAATGCCTTTTCGAGCTGGCAGGAGATAGTGTCGGGATTTGGCTGGGGACTTGGCTACTTTGGAATGCCTCACATCATAATACGCTTTATGTCGATTAAGTCCCAGTCAGAGCTTCACAAGTCATCGAAGATTGGCATAACCTGGACGCTGATAATTTTGACGTTTGCAGCATTTGTAGGAATTGTCGGCCGTATGTTTATCGGATTTGACGAAACTGTGAACAGCAACTCGCTTGTATTTGTCGTAATGACCCGCAAGATTTTCCCTGCTATTGTCTCAGGAGTTTTGCTCTCAGCAGTCCTTGCAGCAGCTATGAGCACAGCGGACAGCCAGTTGTTAGCAGCAGCATCAGCATTTGCCTCAGACGTTTACAGACCAGTAATCAGGGGCAACAAGGCCGGAAACCGTGAAATGATTTGGGCGAGCCGTCTTGTAGTTCTTGCTATAGCGGTTGCAGCGTTAATCATTGCCTCGAACCCTAATGCAGGTTCAATAATGTCCCTTGTCTCTAATGCCTGGGGAGTTTTCGGAGCAGCTTTCGGACCTGCAATAATGTTGAGTCTGTTCTGGAAGAGATTTACATTTGCAGGTGCTTCACTGGGAATTTTCACGGGAGCAGTCGTAGATATTTGCTGGCTGGTCTACATGTCACACACCGGAATTTACGAGATTATACCGGGGTTCTTTGCCGGACTTGCAGCAGCTGTTCTTGTATCGCTAACTACACCAAAGCCCGGACAGGAAGTGAATGCTTTATTCGATAAGGCGTTAGCTATGTCCATGTCTCAAGAGTAATTATTAA
>JAFSQO010000273.1 GCA_017446645.1 Synergistaceae bacterium
GTCAAGACCGATTATAGTCTCTGTCGTGCTTTCAAGATTGAATTTAGCACTGCTGCTTTCGGAATTTGTGCTGCTGGTTACGTATTGTGCATTCATTCTGCCGTATTCGTCCCTCAAATCACTGAACGTATAGTTAATCGGGTGATCGGTGAGAGACATTCCGTCTTCGGCTACGTTGTCAACATGGTAGGGGAAAGCCTGAATTACTGACTGAAAACTTATATCTTCAGGTGCTACAGAGTGAACAGGCTTATCGAGTTTCAAAAGTTCCTCTGCAAGATCTGACGTTATAATTGCTCCTCTTCTGGAATCATCTGAACTGCTGTAGTTATAAATAGTCTTCGTATCACCGAAACCTGCAAAATAATCATGATTCGGACTAAGATTCGTCGGAACAACATAAACTCTGCTGCCTGATGAATCAACATGACTTATTGCAATATCATCAACTAATTTTGCTTTTCCGAGTCTTCCCGTCAACGGCCCTGCTGTAATTGAAAATTGTTCAGCTATTGTATCAGAATCGGAAATAGAAGGAAGAACCCCTCTGTTGTATAAACGACTCGGTTTTATACCATTAGAACAACCCCAAATTTCAAGTGTAGGAGATACGAAAGACTGGTAACCCATATTACCAAATTTTTTTTCTACAGGAAGGGAAAGTATTGCAATTTCGTCCTTCCAGTCTCCGTCAAGATCATACTTCACTGCTTTCATCGGGCCTATATTGCTGAGATTTCGGTAATCGTGTTCGTAATCGTAATCAGTGTAATCATATTGCCACTTACCTGCTTCATTAAATTTAAGAATACCGACTCTCACATTTACTTCTGGTAATCTGTCTACAAACGCTGCCTCGTTCCTGCCGTCTCCGTCAAAATCACCGACTAAAGCATTAGGATTGACCTGAATATCAGAAGTATAAGTTCTTTCATAAACGGACTGAGATTTAATAAGATTTAGCTTCAAATTTTTGCCGTCAGGACTTGAAACACTGTAAATATACGCTATTGAGTCATAAGAATAACCATAAGGACTACGATTGATAAATAATGCAATTTCGTTTTTGTAACCGTCATTATCAATATCTCCCGTCGCAATACCAACACCATTAAGACCGCGATTGTAATTTAAGACTTCAAATTGGTCTTTCAAGCCGTTATTATTGACTTTCAAATTTTGCAGATTTACTTTACCGTCTTCGCTTCTGTCGGCAGTAACAAAACTGAATAAAACTGAACCGGAACGATATAAACCTATAGCAGGAGAAGAAACGTAAACGAAAACGTCCTTATTAATCCCCTTGATTTCTAAACAACCCGTTCCCCAAAGGTTTGCTTGATTAGCATTCGTTGTATTATAAGATGTGTCAACATTCGTCAGAGTAACTTTATTTGATTTAATCTGAGATTTTATTGCTCTGACACCATACAAGCCGGAATTATCAGTAAATCCTGGACTCGTCATCATGAGGTTGCGGCTGCCTTCGCCGAAACGCTTATCAGAAACTGCAAGCTCGATTTTTTGAACGACCTTTGCTGTTGGATCTAAAACTGATTTCTTGATAGTATAATCCGACAGTGTGTATTGAGCCTTTAGTGAACCGTCCGAGTTTACCGTAAAGATTCTAGGCTGAAAATGAACTGTTGAACTGTACCCTCCCCCAAATCGTTCAAAAAGCATTATTGAATGTTTCTGAATTTCAAGTTCTCTTCCGCTCGCAGTTTTTACGATGTCGCTAATGTCGCTGAGATACTTATCTTTGACCTTTACAGTCGAGGCAAACGCCCCTCCCACGTGGCAGATAAAACTTATCACTAACGACAACGCTAATGTACTTAGAAATTTTCTTTTCATGTAATTAAGTTTACTCCTTTCATGAAAAAAGAATGTCGAATAAATTATCACTGGATTAAAATTTTTTCAAGATTTCGAGATTCAATAATGCAAAATTTCACCCAGGGTGCTATCATATTTCGCGCTTACACTCTTAGCTTAGAGTATTGCTTACTGGATTGAGCTTTATTCCAGGCTAGGCCAGATTTATTAAGGAGGAAATATTATGATCCAGAAAGAAAAGAAGCACCAGGTTATCGACGA
>JAFSQO010000274.1 GCA_017446645.1 Synergistaceae bacterium
ATAGTCTTTGACCCCTACAAGCACGTCTATGCTTCAGGACTCCCGGGATTATTCGACCACGTAATCACCTGCAACTCGCTATCTAAGACTTACTCGATTACAGGCTGGAGACTGGGCTACTTAATCGGCCCTGCTGATGTTGTTGACGGAGCGCGAAAGGTTCATGACTTCCTTACCGTCGGAGCAGCTGCACCCCTTCAGGAAGCTTCGGTTCAGGCGTTGATGCTGCCCCCTGAATATTACGATGACCTGAAGGCTAAATACACCGAGAAGAGAAATAGATTCCTTGAAGGACTCGATGATGCCGGGTTAAAGCATAATATCCCTCAAGGTTCGTATTTCGTCATGGTGGACATCAGCAATTTCTTGGAACTGCCGCAATTTAAGGGCTGGACTGATTTAGAGTTCTGCGAGTGGGTAATCAAGAATATAGGCGTTGCTGCAGTGCCTGGTTCAAGTTTCTTCAGAGAGCCTATTAATAATCTAATCAGGTTCCATTTTGCGCGTTCAAGTGAAGTCCTCGAAGAAGCAATCAGAAGACTCAAGAAGATGAGCGACCTGCTGAAATAATTTTTTATGAGTGTTCTCGTTGCTATGAGCGGAGGGGTTGACAGCAGCGTCTCCGCTTACTTAATCCGTGAGAAATATAAATCTTGCAAGGGTGCGACCATGCTTTTATTCCTGAACGAAAGTTTGGGAATCTCCTCGCGTCATCCATGCTGTTCACGAGAAAATATAATCGACGCAAAAAATATCTGCAATATGCTTGGGATAGAACACGAAGTCATTAATTACATGGCTGGCTTTGAAGAACAGGTCATCAAAAAATTCGTCAGTGTTTATGAAGCAGGAGGCACCCCAAATCCCTGCATAGACTGCAATAAATTCATGAAATTTGAAGCATTGTTGAGTCACGCTAAGAGTTCAGGGCTAGAGAAAATTGCTACGGGACATTATGCAAGAATCACGAAAGATTCATCAGGGCGTTATTTATTGAGTAAGGCAAAAGACTTGTCACGGGATCAGAGCTACGTGCTTTACATGTTGAGTCAGAGTCAGCTGGCAAGCATAGAATTTCCGTTAGGCGATATGACAAAGCCTGAAGTCCGAGAGCTTGCTGAGTCATTACACTTCACGAACGCCCGCAAACATGACTCGCAAGATATTTGCTTTATCCCAGACGGTGATTACGGGAGCTTTATCGAGTCTTACACTGGCAAGAGATATTTACCAGGTGATTTTATTGACCCAGAAGGCAAAGTTCTTGGCCGTCACAAAGGCATAATTCACTACACGACAGGCCAGAGAAGAGGCTTAGGAGTAGCTGCTGCGTCAAGGCTGTATGTCTCGCAAATCAACAGCGAAGCTAACACGATAACTCTTGTACCTGAAGGAGAGTCTTTATTGGCCCGCGGGGTAATTGCCAGTGACATAAATATCATAGTGCCTGAAAAAATTATGAATCTTAACGCAAGAGTCAAGACACGTTACAGACAGCGTGAAATTCCTGCAATAATTAATCAGTCAGACAATAACGAGCTTATTGTAGAATTTCTTGAGAAGCAAAAGACTCCTGCAATTGGTCAGGCTCTCGTGATTTATGACGGCGATATAGTTGTCGGAGGCGGAACGATTACACAAATTCTTCACTGATAGAGCACTCTAAGATGTTTCAGCCACATGTAATCGAAAATATTCGCGAACTCCTTGACTCTCTCGTAATTATCCATAACTGCAGGCAATCTTCTCGCGTATTCTTCGGGGGTACATTGAGCCAAAACTTTCTCAATGCTGTCAACGTCACTTAGTGAAATGGTGATAATGCCGTCAGTGTTAAAGAACTCGTTAATTCTTGAAGCTCCCAGATATACGGGTATAGTCTGCATCGCAAAGCAGTTCGTTATCTTTTCCGTGAAAAAATAAGAGCTAATGTCGTTCTCGATTACGATAGAAAATCTGTAATCCCTCAGAGTTATCTCAGGAGCTACAAAGCTGCCGCCGTCGAAAGTCCCGAATGTATCAGCCAGCCCTTCACGCTTGCACCTGAATGCTATAGACTTTCTGACTCTGTGAAGCTTCGCGCTGTTCTTATCTGATGACAATATCGAAATGTTTTTGCCCTTGCCCTCAGAGCAATTTTCAGGTGATACCCAAAGCCCTGCACAGAACGGCAAGAATCTTGCATTGCTCAAGGAGTCGAGTATATCTGAATCAAACGTAAATACATAATCGAATTCATTCTCGAAATACTTTCTCTCGCTCAAATACTTTCTGTAACATGCACGAGCAACTCCCCGCGACTCGTTAAGCATTGCGAATCTCTTGTCAGGTTTGCCGACTAAGTTAAATGCTTCATAGTGGCTGTAAAAGTGAGTTTTGAGTCCGTAATTATATCTGTCCCAGAGAATATAGCGATTATTCGTTTTTCCATAAGGGCCGTGAGCAAATTCCCTATCTGACAAAAAGAAGACGTGCAATCTTTCTCCGTCAGAATTATATACTTCGGGAGGTTCTGAAGTTACTATGCCGGGCCTGCGTGAATAAAATGGGGTCCAGAATAAAAATTTTCGCGTAAAATTCTCTATCTTTCCAAGCAATGACATGATTTTGATTTATAAACGAACCGTGATAGCCTCAGTAATAAAGCCGTCACGGTTATGATTTCTCTCTTACAAAACGTCACGAATAACTCCCTTGATTATCTCCGCGCTGTCTGACAACTTTTTGTGTTCTTCAGCACTGAGTCTTATAGGCACCAAATCCTCGACTCCGTCCTTGCCGATTATTGCAGGAAGGCTCAAAGTTACGTCATTGATCCCGTATAAGCCATTTATGAGACTTGATACAGGCAAAACTGATTTCTCGTCCCTGATTATTGCCTCACAGATTCGCTTCACTG
>JAFSQO010000275.1 GCA_017446645.1 Synergistaceae bacterium
AGAACGTGCAAAATCTTTCTCTGACATTGACTCCGGATAAGCAATAAATTTCTCGTAGGCTGCCATGTTTCTATACGCTCCTTCAGGTACCAGTCCCATGTCTGCAAGCTCTTTCACTCCGGTTATTGCAGGGAGTTCATTAACATGTAAATTGCAGTCAAGATTTTCTCCGAGCATATCCGAAAGATGACCCGCGAGTCCAAAGCCCGTAACGTCCGTAGCTGCGTGAATTCCCTCGTAAAGCCCTTCTGTCAGGTCTAACTTGTTGAGCATCTTCATGCTTTCTTCAGCTTCGAGTCTGGTTCTATCGTCCTCTATCATGTCAGCCTTTATTGCAGTAACCGCTATACCTGTCCCAAGTGCCTTAGTGAGAATCAACTTGTCGCCCTGTTTTGCCCCTGTAGTGCGCCATAACTTTTTCTTCATGACCTCGCCGTAGACTACAAGGCCATATTTAGGTTCATCGTCCTGAACGCTATGACCGCCGACCAAGAAAGCTCCTGCAGTTTTGACTCTCTCGAAGCCTCCTTCAAGAATCTGCTTTAAGACATCAAGCTCAAGATATTTCGTAGGGAAACACACGACATTTAACGCTACTATCGGCTTGCCTCCCATAGCAAAGACATCGCTGATTGAGTTAGCTGCTGCAATCTGCCCATAAGTAAATGCGTCATCAACTACAGGGGTAATGAAGTCGACCGTGAGAATTCCGAGCCTCTCATTGTCAAGCTCAAAGATCGCTGCGTCTTCGTTGCCGTTCCACGTGGCCAGAACCCTTTCGCCGTAAACCTGCGGGAGTCCTGATAAAACTTCCTGTAGATCCGCCGGACCTATCTTTGCTGCTCACCCTGAAGAGTGCGATAACTCCGTGAGTCTCTTCTTCTCTGTCTGAGAGGGCAAGCTACAACACGACACGATAATCACCTGCCCTGCGAGTGTAGCCTTTTGAGTCAAAGTATTCAAGAATGGGCAAAATAAATTTTCTGGTGCTTCCTGTAGAGTCGCGAACCTGAGCCAGAGTTACCTGACTGCCCAGAGATTTTAGTAGGCTGCGCATTTCGTTCTCAAGCTGTGAAATCAAGACATAGCCTTCCGGAATTAATGCAAGTTCCCCGGAGTTCTTCATTGCCTGAATGACTTTCACGAACACTTTATCAGGCAATTTTGCCTCACCCTTCAATTCATCAAGGGTAACAAGCTGCCATCTGTGAGACATGCAGATTTTCGCGATTAACGCCTTATTCTGAGCAAAAACTTCATCATTTTCCGGCACAAAATCAGGAGTTCGTAACTTGTTGCCATCCTGAACCAGCAATTTTTTCGTGACAGCGAGATTTATCAACGCCCGTGAAGCCTGCAAACTCTCTAACGGAATGCCTGACTCCGAAGCAAATTTCTTGTGGTAATCACGTACTGACGCAACGAGAGACTCCAACAAATCAGCGCAATATTTCTGGGATAAATAATTATTGTCAAGCTCGATGATTTTATTTTCTGCGATTAACTCTTTCGCAACAGCCTCAAGATTTGCAGGGGTATCCTGAATGATTTTCAGGGCTTCTGACTTATCAACGCTTCCTGATTCTGCAATCAAGTATGCGAGTCTTGCCTGATTATCACTTGCTGAGTGAAGGCTCTGGATTCTCTCAAGTATCTTTGCTCGTGAGGCTGCTCCCCTTGGCTTGTAGGAATAGGGGAAAACTATTTCACCGCCTCCAATCGTGATTAACGGACTGTAGAACCTGATTATGAATCTCTGACCGGACGTGCAGACTATTGGCTCCTCAAGTACGAACTGGGCAGGCTGACTTTCTCCTGGTTCGATTTGCTTGGCCTGTAACAGTGAGACCCTTGCTAACACTTCAGAAGTTCCCGTGCATACATGAACCCTCTGCCAATGCTTTAACGGCTCTTTGACCTCACTCATGAGCTTTATGAAAGATTCAAAGCATCGTGTAGGCTTGAATATCCCTTTCTGACAGACGACATCACCGCGCGAAATTTCGTCAATGTCGATTCCTGCCAAGTTAGCAGCGACTCGTTGACCGGCAAAGGCATCATCAACGCTTTTACCGTGAACCTGAAGAGTCCTGATTCTGCCCTCACGCCCTGAAGGCAATACCTCAATTTTGTCACCTGGGTGAGCTGTCCCGTGATAGGCCGTGCCTGTTACGACTGTGCCGAAACCTGAAATCACAAAAGCCCTGTCAACCGGCAAGAAAAACGCACCGCTTCGTGGTCTCGGCTTGACTCGGTCAATTAGCTTCTTTATCTCTTCACGCAATGAGTCAAGATTTTCACCCGTAATGCTCGATACAGGGACTACTGCCTTGCCTTCTAAGAACGTGCCCTTAACGAAATCTTTTACGTCATCAAGAACGAGATCTAACATGCCTTCTTCGTCTTGAATACGATCTATTTTAGTGACGGCAATTAATCCCTCATGAACGCCTAATAATTCCATTATGGCCAAGTGTTCGCGGGTCTGGGGCATTATGCTCTCGTCGGCAGCAATGACAAGCAAAGCAGCGTCAATCCCAGATGCTCCGGCTACCATTTGACGGATAAATTTTTCGTGACCTGGAACATCAATGACACTTACGACTCTTCCGTCATCGAGTTTCAGGGGCGCAAATCCAAGCTCTATAGTTATTCCGCGCTTCTTCTCCTCGATTAACCTGTCGCAGTTTATCCCCGTTAAGGCATTAATCAAAGCCGTCTTGCCGTGATCTATATGGCCAGCTGTTCCGATTACCAACGAGATTTCACGCATTCAGGACACCTGCCAGCTCGTGAATAATGATTTGCTCGTCGCCTTCCTGTAAAGTTCTAACGTGCAAGATAATTTCATCTTCTCTTGCTCCGGTTAATACAGGAGTATCGAGTTCTCGCAGTAATTTCTGAATGTAACCAGCTCCGAAAGTTTTATGCCTGACAGCAACACCCCAGCCCGATAA
>JAFSQO010000276.1 GCA_017446645.1 Synergistaceae bacterium
AAATTTATTGCTCGTGAATTCGCCCAGCCAGCTATAATATTAATCCGCAACGAGAATTTTTACTCACCAGCAAGATTTAGATTACGCGACAAAGATTTTTTCAGAAGTGAAAGCGTTCACATAACCCATGAATTAATCAGGACAGCAATACTTGACAGGCTCGAACTCGAAAGCAATTCTATCTTATGGGACATTGGAGCAGGTACAGGCAATATCAGCATTTCAGCCGCTCATGAACACAATGATATAGAAGTTCACGCAATCGAATGCAAACACGAAGCAATAAAGCTAATTTCACGAAACATACGGAAATTTCACCATCATAATATAATTTTGCACGAAGGCAGGGCACTTGACTCTGTAAAAAATCTCCCGGCTCCTTCACATGTATTTATAGGCGGTTCAGGCGGCGAGTTATCAGAAATTCTTGAACATATCGCTTCTCTTAATAAATCTATAAGGCTCGTGATTGAGTGCGTTACCCTTGAGACTTTCAACACTGCATTTAACTTTATGCATGACATGAAAGACTTTGAGGCCCTCCAAATTTCCGCAAGCGTCTCGAAAAGTATTGCAGGCTCGTTAACTCTAACTCTAATGAAGGCAAATAATCCCGTCATGGTTCTCTGTGCTAACTTGTGAATAAAAGTTTAGTCGCTTTACAAATTAGTGAACACTGATATAATATCCCGCGTTATGAAAATTATTTACGGAGGTAACATCATGAAAAAGTTATTTCTTGCAGTTATGATTATGGCTCTTTGTGTCAGTTCTTGCTTTGCTGAAGGATTAAATATTTCAAAGCCCGAAGAATTTGTAAATATCAAAATCGGAACTCAAAGGGGAACTATAGCAGAAGGCATTGCAAAGAAGATGCTCGGTGACAAGGCAGCAAATCAGCTCACGACTTACGAGAAGGCTACGGACGTTATTCAGGCGTTGAAAGTCGGCAAGATTGACGGGGCTATTATGGACGAGGCTCCGGCGTTGCAGTTCGTGAAGAACGACCCTGAGAATATCACTATATTGCCTGAGCCAATGACTACAGAACAGTACGCAATAGGCTTCAAACAGGGTAATAAAGAACTTGTCGAACAGGTGAATAAGGCTCTTGCAGAGATTAAGGCAGACGGTTCACTTGAGGCTATTATGCTCAAGTACAAAGAAGACCCCACAGCTCCCAAAGCTTCAGATATTGACCTTCACAAAGGTGCAGCCGGCGGAGTCCTGAAGGTCGGAACAGAAAGCGGGTTCCCTCCATATGATATAAAGACTGCTGACGGTTATACAGGCATTGATATAGAGATGTGCGCATTAATCGCAGGCAAACTTAATAAAGAGCTTGTAATTGTCGCATACCCGTTTGACTCTTTATTTATGGCAGTAAATTCAGGACATGTAGACATGATTTGCGCAGGCATCACTGTCAACGAAGAGAGAAAGATGTTCACGGACTTCTCTGACCCATATGAGGACGCTAAACAGGTTGCAGTTGTCTTGACGAAAGATTACGCAGGCAAGTAAGTAAATTCACACAGTGAAAAGTAAGTTTCACTCCTTCTGGTTAAATAATCAGAGGGAGTTATTTTTTGCTAATTAATTATGTTATATTAATTATCTGAAATGTGCTGTAAAATCCATACAATAATAAATCACGTAATGAGAGGGGAAACTTTAATAATCATGATGGAACCTATTGTCAAGTATAATGCGAAATCAGTAAGCCCTCATGCAATACTCAAGCACGCAGAAGAATTGTATGCAGGCGGTTTCTTTTGCTGTGAGGCAGTTATGTCAGCTATCAGGACAGATTTTCAGGTTGATGTCCCCGAAGCAGTTATCGCAATGTCATCAGGAATGTCAGTCGGTGCAGGACGCTCTGGCTGTATGTGCGGAGCTCTTAACGGCGGAATTTTGGCTCTCGGAATGTTCTTCGGCAGGACAACTCAGGACGGCCCCAAAGATCCTAAAGTTAATGCGTTGATGGCTCTGACCCATGAGCTTCATGACTGGTTCAAAGATGCAAACGCTAAACACATTAACTGCTGCAGGGCTTTGACAAAAGGCTTTGACATGGCAGGCGGCGAACATAAGAAACAGTGTATTGCATTCACAGGACTTTGTGCAGGTAAAGTAGCAGAAATTCTTTGCCGTGAACTCGGAGTAGAGAACACTGACAGCGAGCCTATTCAGGGACTTAAAGAACCCTTCCTGCCTCCTAAAGCGTAGAAAATTTTTTCTCCCGGAACAAATACATCCGGGGGATTTTTTTATATTTTTGCTCTAAGAATTTCTACTGTGTGTTTGAATCCAGTCTGAGCATCAAATAAATTTTTCCAGCCAAGTGACTCAAGTTTCGTGCCGTCAAGTGATGAGTTATTCATTGGGTTAAAGACTCTTCTCTCACTCTCTGAAGCACTTTCACGAATCAATTTTACCCCTCCAAAAGAAGCAAGCATCTCCGCAATTTCCCGAATCGTTAAGATAGTTCCGGGTACGTTGTAGGCTTGGACGCTTTCACCATTGAGTAAAACTTTCAAGATTGCACTTGCACAGTCAAGGCAGTAACACCAGCTGCGCAACTGGAGGCCGTCGCTCTTCATGACTATATTCTCGCCGCGTGCTGCAAGATACGCGAACGCAGACCCCACACGATTGTCACGTTCTGAAGCTGTCGGGCCGTAAATGTGTCCGGGCCTTACGATTGAAGAGTCTACTCCGAACTCTGATTTATAGCCGGTGATTAAGGTCTCGGCTGCACGTTTGCTGACTGCATAGCAATTTCGCATATTGAGCAGGTCAGTATAGCCGTAATCATTTTCTTTGAAGGGCTGGGTGTTATTCTCTGCCCTTTGGCCATAGACTTCGGAGCTTGAGATGTAAAGCACTTTGCTGGTGTTATTCTCTCGTGCGTAATCCAAAAGCAATTTTATGCCGGTTATGTTGGCCGTCATTGTCTCGACTGGTTCAAGCGAATAAATTGCGGGATAGGCGTTGCTTGCTCCGTGAATTATGTAGTTTATGCCGGGCGGAATGTAATTAACCCGTGATGTGTCGTAATTTATATAGGTAAAGTAATCTTTGCCCGAAAAATTTTTGAAGCGTTCACGGATTTTATTTATGTTACGTCCTGCTGCAAGAATATTGACTTTGCCATCGTGGGTCTCGTTGTATCTAATCAAAATATCAACCACTGACGAGCAAATCAGTCCGCCTGCTCCTGTTATTATGATTGACTTTCCGGAAAGATTATCGAGTTCAGGGAGCGAGTTAATTATACTGTCTATGTCGCTGAGCCATAAAGAGCTTGAGTATATTACTTTAGCCATGATGACCTCTCTGTTGATAATAACGCCTTGAATATATCGATATCTTCAACTGTGGTGAGCTTGATGTTTTTCTCGGAACCTTTTGAGAAAAATATTTGTCCGCTGCCTACAGAATTATTTTTGCGTACTTTGACTATGAGTTCACATGAAGCTGCAGTGTTAGTTATTCCTGCTTTGAGTGCTTCTCTGTGAAGGTCACATATATCTTTGACGCGAAATGCATGGGGAGTCTGAGTCCTTCTCAATCTCTCGCGCTGATGAGTCGTGTCCGATGAAATTCCGTCCTCAGTTTCCATGACTACTTCGGTGCAAGGAACAGCAGCAATTGCATTGCCGTGCTTACGAGCAACTCTTATATTGTCAGAAATTACCCATGCTTCAAGAAATGCCCTGTTGCCATCGTGAATAATGATCATATCATCGGGAGCAAAATGTTTTTCGAGTTCAAAGACCCCATTTCTGATTGAATCTTGGCCTGTCTGACCGCCTGGAATTATGTAATTAAGTTTCGTGATGTTAAACTGCCTAGCATATGCTGTGAGAATTTGCTCCCAACCTTCAAGACAGACTACAGCAATCGCATCTATCTCCGGATGTCTCTGAAAGGCTTCAAGAGTATACACGATTACAGGACGCTCGTTTACCGTCAAAAATTGCTTGGGTATATCCTGATGCATTCGGCTGCCCGAACCTGCTGCTGTTAATAATGCTATGTTAGCCATGAAATTTTTTTCTCCTCATTATGCACTATATTTTTCAAGCATTATAGCATTATTCGGCCTTGAAATTATACACGGGCTTCATTATTTCGATAATGTCAACTGTATCTGCAATCACGTCAATAATGTCATCGAGTGATTTGTACGCTCCGGGGGCTTCGTCCAAAGTTGCCTCGCTGATTGAAGTTGTGTAAATACCCTGCATTGATGCTTTGTACTCGTCAAGGCTCAGACTCTCTTTTGCATGAGTACGCGACATTATCCGCCCTGCCCCGTGAGGTGCCGAGTAATTCCATTCAGTGTTGCCCTTACCTACAGCAAGAACTGAACCGTCACGCATATTAATGGGAATTAGGACGCGTTCGCCCTCGTGAGCAGCAATTGCTCCCTTGCGCAAAATCATCTCGCTCGTGTCTATGTAGTTGTGAATCGTGTGAAATGATTCGCTACCGGTGAGTCCTGCCCGTGATAATAAAATTTCAGCCATCTTTTCACGGTTACGCCTTGCGAATTCCTGACAAATTTCTATGTCATGCAAATAATCTTCGAGATACTCACCCTCAAGCCAGCACAAATCTTCAGGAGTCTCACTCTCTTTAGCTTCCCACCTGAGAGCCTGCAATGCTGCCTGAATTTCCGTGCGTCTGCCCTGCTCTTTGTAAGTCCGGATTATCTCGTCTCGTTGATGAAAATATTCTTCTTTCCCCTGTGCTAATTCGATTGCCAATTTCTGATAATAACCCGCAACCTGAACTCCTAAATTTCTGCTGCCTGAGTGAATCACCAAATAATTTTCGCCGTCTGAAGTCCTGTCTATCTCGATAAAGTGATTGCCTCCGCCCAAAGTTCCCAAACTGCGCTCTATCCTACGAGAGTCCCGGATTTCACGATAGCACCTGAGTCGAGTTAAATCAAATCTTTCCTGCCTGCCTTCCCAGACATTGAAGCCTGAAGGTATGAAGTGAGCAGCTTCATCGAACTTCGCAAAGTCAATTTCATCACGGCCAAGTCTTACTGTGAACATTCCGCAGCCTATATCTACTCCTACAACGTTAGGGACAACGCGGTTAATTATCGTCATCGTAGTTCCTATTGTGCAGCCTGTCCCGGCATGAACGTCGGGCATTATGCGAATCTTTGAGCCTTCTGTAAGTTCGTAATCACACATTCGCCGTATCTGCTCTATTGCTTCGTCTTCTATAACTCTTGCGTAACACACTGCCCTGTTTATCTTTCCTGTTATCTCGATTGTTTTCATGACTGTATTTATCCCTCCTAGAGGCAAGATTATACAAGAACTATGATACCTTTCAAATCCTGCTGAAACTAAGTCACGTCCGATAAAAAAACGACTCATCGTGAAGTTTCTGCGTGAACGTCGATTTTCTTTCGTAAATGTCATTGCGGGTGTATTGAAAATTCTTCCCGTCGGAAATATTATAATAAATTCATTAGGAATTAGAACGGTTAAGTGCGCAATCACTAAAAGATAAAACATGAAATATGAAAGAAGGCTTGTTACTCATGAAAAAAATTTTTGACTCTCTAAGTAATTCTCCCTACAACAGGGGGGGGGGGGTATTAGCTCTTGCAAGGCTTTTCGCGTTATCACTCCTGTTAGTGTTTGTGATTCTGAATCAGGAAGCAAGGGCTGAAGATTTCTTCATCAGGAAGGCAGGCAGCGGAGCAGATGATAATATT
>JAFSQO010000025.1 GCA_017446645.1 Synergistaceae bacterium
CACCAAAAAGAAAAGGAAATCACAAAACATGAAAAACGGTAGCAAACTGTCTTTCTTCTCGAAGATGAGTACAAAAATTGCGCTCCTTATTAGTGCTGTTGTGTTCGCAGTAGTGGCCGTTGAAGTATTCGTTGCAACTCGGCGAGCTTCAAAGTCAATGGAGGAAACCTACCTCAATTATGCCCAAAATCTCGCAGAGGAGGCAGCAGCAGGTGTTGACTTCGCAGCTGAGTTCGGCGAGGAGGCTTACGGCGGTTATACCAAAAATCTGGCTCAGGAAGCAGCAGTCTCGATAAACTTCTCAAGGCATTTCGGTGAGACCGTCTACAAGTCCTACGCTCAAAATCTGGCCGAATTGGCAGCTCAGGGTACCGTTGACTCAATCCTGAAGGACGTTGCAATAAAAGACGTTAAAGGCTCTTATGCCTATATGGTCTCAAGGAGTGGCATTATGCTTTGGCACCCAAGCCCGGACAAAATAGGCAAACCTGTCGAGAATGCAGCTGTCAAGAAAATCATCTCCGACCTCAAAAACGGCTTCACTGTAAAGAACGGCTCAGTTCTCTATGAGTACAGGGGCGCACTTAAATTAGCAGGCTATGCTTTTGCAACGGACGGGAATATCATAATAGTAACGGCAGACTACAACGAATTCATGAAGATTGATTACAATACACTTCTGGGAAATATCAGCATTGAAGGTGTTGAAGGTTCTTATGCCTATATGGTATCACCTTCTGGGACTATGCTCTGGCACCCAAACTCCGCAAAAATCGGCCAGCCTGTAGAGAATGACGCTGTCAAACAGATTGTTGCTGACCTTCAATCCGGACGTTACGTAAAAGACGGCTATGTGATTTATAATTACAACGGAGCTGTAAAGATGGCTGGATATTCCTTTACTGATACAGGCAATATAGTACTGGTTACTGCTGATTATGACAAGCTGATACTGATAGATTACGGCAAGTTAATCGGAGAAATCAAAATTTCAGGCGTTAAAGGCTCGTATGCCTATATGGTATCACCTTCTGGGCAAATGCTTTATCATAATGACAAGTCCAAGATCGGCAAACCAGTAGAGAATGCAGCAGTAAAAAGCATTGTCGCAAACATAAATGCAGGGAAATCAGTCCCCGACGGCTCATGTACTTATGAATACAGAGGTGAGTTAAAAGTAGCAGGATATGCCTTCACTAAAGCCGGGAATATAGTTATCGTTACAGCAGACAGAAATGCAATGATGTACTCTGTCGGAATAATGAGAAAATCCCTGATACTTTATGGCATAATATGCGAACTCGCTGCAATATTGCTCGTTTATCTCTTCACAGTCTGGATGCTCAGCGCATTGAACAGGATTGTCCCGTTAATCAACAAGACTTCAGATCTGGATTTCTCTGACGATGAAGAATCAAAAAGACTTGAGAAACGCTCCGACGAAATAGGTCTCATAGCACGCTCAATAATAACGACAAGGAGCAGGCTTCATGAGATAGTTGAGACGATAACACAAGCCGAGACAAGCATTGATGAGAACGTTGAGAGCCTGAGACTTATGATTGACCGAGTGAATCATGTATGCGGGAGCAATTCAGCAAGGACAGGCGAACTTGCCGAAGGAATGAAGAAAACTGCCGATACAACAGCGTCAATAAACAGGACAGCAGAAAAAGTTGAAGAACATGCCGCTAACATAGGCGCATTAGCTGAAGAAGGTACAAGGCTTTCAGGTGAGGTCTTGACAAGGGCGAATGAACTTGCAGCTTCTACTGAGACAGCAAGCAGAAGGACAACGGAACTTTACAAGAACGTAAAAGTGAAGTCCGAAGAGGCAATAACTGCTTCACGTTCAGTTGACAAGATTAACGAGCTGATAAGCACAATAATGTCAATATCGACACAGACGGGTATGCTCTCACTTAATGCTTCGATTGAGGCAGCAAGAGCCGGAGATGTCGGACGCGGTTTTGCTGTTGTTGCTAAGGAAATAAGAAACCTTGCAGGACAGACTTCTGATGTTGTGAAGATAATAAGCCCAATCATAGCAGAAGTGAACAGCGCAGTAGCTAAAATGTCAGACTGTCTTAACGAGAGTATATCATTCCTTGAGACCAGCGTACTTAATGACTATCAGGAGTTCAGCAACGTCAGCAGGCAGTACAAAGAAGATGCAAATACGTTCGGGAGCAGCATGGAGTCGGTCAAGAAAAGCCTGCGAGAATTAAGCAGTGAAATAGAGGACATAGCGGAGTCTATAGGCGGGATAAATTCGACAGTCAAAGAGTCATCTGCCGGAGTGAGCGACATTGCCGGTAAAACTTCGGAGATGGCTGACGATACTCTTGGCAGTGCTGACCAAGTAAACGCTTGCAGGAAGGTAATCTCAGACCTTAACGATATAATTCACAGATTCAGGCTTTAGGGGAAAAAATCCTCCCGCCAATTTCACGAGAGGATTATGATATTATTTAATGACTTTCAGGGCCTTTCTGTCAATCGTCAACGCTACGAAAATCAGGAAGACTATTCCCTTGATTAATTGCTGAGTTGCTGACTCGAAGCCCATCATGACAAGACCATTATTCAGGACCGTGTACATCAGAGTTCCGACTATGATGTTCGAGAACCTGACCTTTGCTCCTCCTGTAATTGGCAAGCCTCCCAGAACCAGCGATATTAGAATCTGTGTCTCTAACTGGTTGCCTGCTGTTGCTGTGATTGAGCCGACCTTGATTACATTCACGAAAGCTGCGAGACCCGTCAAAGCTCCAGCCATAACGAACACGAGAAATTTCACTTTGTCAGTCCTGACTCCTGAGAAGCGTGCTGCTGTCTCCCCTGAACCTATGGCTTTAACGTCATTGCCGATTCTGGTGAACCTGAACATGAACCACGCGATTGCTAACACTGCTACGGTAATCCCTATTTTGAGGTTATCACTGTCAAGGACCTTAATCGCAGAACTTGCCGGTATAGCTGTCTCTGTCGTGAGATAAGCACATACTCCCCTGAATAAATACATAGTACAGATCGTAACGATAAAACTTTGGAGCTTGAACTTTACGTGAAAGAAGCCGTTAATTGCTCCGATAGCTGCTCCGGTCAAGATGCCTCCCAGAATTGCAAGGGGAATGCTGTAGAACGAGAGCATTGACACAACGATAGACGCTACTCC
>JAFSQO010000277.1 GCA_017446645.1 Synergistaceae bacterium
CAGAGTTTGGTGCGAGAAGTGCAATGTTACGAGCAATTTATTCAAGACTAGAGACGAGGCTGTTGCTTCGTGGAACTGGAGGGTTTCATAAATGTTCAAATACACTAAAGGCAAATGGTCATGGAAGTTCATTGACGGCAACAAGCCCTGCATCATGATTGATGACGGAAAAGGCGACGAGATCGGAACGCTTCAATTCGGCGACATGGTCTTAATCGTGAACGCTGCGAAAATGTTTGAGCTGCTGAATGAATTTGCATACTCGGACATTTCAGACGAATTAGTCAATGACGCTAGAGAGCTGTTAAAGCTCATGAACGTAGATAGATCATAGTAATTAATAATCGCTGGCGGAACTAATAACAAACCATATTTTTCCCCTTGTTAATCAATATTCATAACAGAAAGTGAAGGTGTTAGGCATGTGTTCACTTTCCCTTGTGCTATGGTGCGTTTTATGTTCGAGCTGCCGCCAGGTAGATTGACAGAAAAAGCATTATGTGACGTTTCCCACGTAACTCGCGTCTCAGACTGCAATATAACGCTAAAGTGTCTAGCCGTCATGCTTGTGTGAAGACTTAAGCCTTGCATGAAACTAACACAAAATAGTGCTTGTAAAGGTTTTCTGTCCTTCGTTATAAAGTTTATAAAAGTGAATTTTCCCTGATTGTGTGCAGCTCCGCAATCTTTTCTTTATGGAATAGGAGGTATCATGAACAAATTCAACCGTAAATTTAATAATGCTTGTTCCCGCATTGCTTTTTGGGACGCTCTCACTAACCACTTTAACGGCTTTGTACCACTGCTAAAGCCTGGTGACACTTTACACACCTGATGACAGACAGACACTTAAAGATATTCAGGCGTTATTAATCGAATGCCATAAGGCTGCTAAAGCACGGCGCAAGAAAAACATTCAGGAACTCCAAAAATTAAGAAAGGAGAATAAATCATGCAGGTAGAATTACGAACAAAACCTGAACACATTCAGGACATGATAGAAAACGCTGTCAGAGGTGCACAGACAAGTCACGGCAACAAAGGCAATGAGACTAACGCTAAAGAATTCTTATTGCGTCTAATCGGCTGGGGGCATGAGAGCGTTCTCGAACATATTTTTCTAACGTTTGAGATTACAGGATTATCCCGCGCTTGTTTACAGGAGCTTGCACGGCACAGATTAGCTTCTATGACTGTCGAGAGTACTCGCTACACGCTCCGAAAAATTATTAAAAGTATTGATGATATGACTAATGGTGTTTTTAATACTTTTGATTATTTTAGTTTTCTTTTAGGAAAATACGCCAAAGAAGAAAGAGTTATACACGTAATAGGGCAAACATTAGGCATGATAGGCGGTTTAGCTGAAGCGTACCCTGATATGCCTAATGACGTTTTAAAGTATTTTTTACCGGAATTCTGGCCTACTAATCTCACTCTTAGCGTTAATATTAGGGAATTAAGGCATATTCTTGACTTACGCACAAGACCTGCTGCCCTGAAGGAATTTCGCGTCTTAGCACGTAACTTGTTTGAAGTTGTCCCTGATGAGTTCAAGTATCTGCTAGCTGATTGTGTTCATGAGGAGGTTGTCTATGAGTAACTTCACTCGCGGCAATTGGGTAATTCTTCCGCCTGATGATATTGAGAATTCTTTTCTCATTGAAGCTCAATCTGAAGACGGAATAATCGAATCTGGTACGTTAATCTGTGAGTGCTATGACGAAGATAATGCACGTTTACTCGTAAAAGCTCAAGATATGCATGATACTTTATGCGAAATAGCTTATTTCTTGGAACAAAAATCTTGCTACGAGAAAGACGAGTTCGCTCAATATGCCCGAATGATACGGCAAACTTTAGAGGAGGTAAGCCATGAGTAAGTTCACGCAAGGCAAATGGTGTATTGACCGGTTCGAAGATATTGTAGATGAACACGGCGGTTATATTGCACAGCTTCATGAGCGTTTTGATAATGCTGATGAAGAAAAACAAGCGAATTCACGCTTAATTGCTGCAGCTCCGCCGATGTATGAAATGTTGCAAAATCTTGTTAATGTTCTGGCCGTTCATGCATATACTGAAGGTGAAGCAGTCAAAATCAGTCAGCTATTAACCCGCATTGACAGCACGGAGGAATAGATGATGAATGACTTTGAAATTCTTGAAGCCAGAAAAGCAGCTGGAAGATTAAGTTTTTTAGCGTTGAAATTCAAGAAAAACCCGCAATCAATAGAACTCACAGATAATTTTTGCCGAGAAGTCCATTCAATTTGTCGTGACGGTGTAATTTATCTTACTGATGTTCTGAACGAAAACATTAGATTAAAAGAGAGAATTCAGCAACTAAAAAGGTGGTGATAGCTATGTCTGAGTTTTATGGCCTAAGCCTATTCTCAGGCATTTAACCGGCGGACTTGATTTAGCCTTTGAATGGGCTGGCGGAACAGTTAAGGCTATGTGTGAAATTAATCCCTTCTGTCAGAAAGTCTTACGCAAGCATTGGCCGAACATTCATATCTTCACAGATATTCACAAATTAACAAAGGAGGCGGTACAAAATGAGGGAATTCTCCCAGCAATTGACATTATTTACGGAGGGTTCCCTTGTCAACCCTTCAGCGTGGCAGGAGACCAAAAAGGCAAAGACGATGCCCGTTACCTGTGGCCGGAATTTTCGCGCCTGGTCAGAGAATTTAAACCGCGTTGGATACTTGCTGAAAACGTACCTGGAATATTGCGTATCGCGGCTGACGATGTTTGCTCCGATTTGGAACGTCAAGGCTACAGTGTCGGGATATGGGATTTTGAAGCTGCGGCTGTCGGTGCGAAACACAGACGGGAACGAGTGTTTTTTGTGGCGCACTCCGGACGCACATTGCAATCGAGGAGCTTCGAGCAAACAACGTTACCAAATGAAGCTGGAGAAGGGGCTGCCAATCAGCTTGAACGACCAGGTTGCTCATTTATTGCCAACTCCGACAGCAAACGATGCCAAGAACAACGGCAGTCCGTCAAGATACAACAGGAACAGCTTGCCATTAGATGCAATTGCGGGTGGCAGTCTGAACCCGAAGTGGGTAGAGTGGCTTATGGGATTCCCCATAGGGTAGACAGGCTCAGGGCATTAGGCAACGCAGTAGTGCCGCAGCAGGTTTACCCGATTTTTAAGGCAATTATCGTAGCAGATAAGGAGGCAAAATCATGTTAAACGAACTCGCGCAGGAAATTCACGAAAATGCAATAAAACACGGCTGGTGGAACGGACAACGCTCTTTCGGTGATGTTATCGCTCTGTGTCATTCCGAACTCTCGGAAGCTCTC
>JAFSQO010000278.1 GCA_017446645.1 Synergistaceae bacterium
CGTTAATGTCATGTTCTTTCAGAAAAGTGATTATGTCATTATGAAGTCTCTTAGCTTCTACGAACAACATTTTGATTGCGTTCTGCTGCTGTGAATTCAGGTGAGAGAAGTCAATTTTCACACGCCAAACTCGGCAAATCTGCTCTTTTCTTCGGAGCTTCGTTGCCCTGCCTGCTTCTCGTATTTGTTCGTTCTTAGCTAATCTTTCATCTTCTGTCATAGTCAACACCAGAAAAATTATACTATATTATGCAATTCATAGAAGTGAGAGTATTCTTGCATGTTTAGGATAAAATTATTATTTACGAGATTACCTGCTTTATGATTCTCATTCCCTCCCTGACGAGATTAATATCTGCCTGACTTCCCATGTGTCCGACCCTGAAGACTTTACCGGATAAGCTCCCATAATTGCCTCCGATTGCTAGCCCCCTATCACGCAGGGCACTGTTAAATTCAGGCCATGTGAATCTTTCAGGAATATAGAACGCGCTGACAGTAGGCGAACAGATTGCTTCACTCTTGGGGAATAGCTTCAAACCCATATCGAGTCCCAGAGTCCTGCAAAGTTTCGCTGCTTCTTCGTGACGAGCTATAGCCTTTTCGACTCCTTCAAGCATTATATTATTCAGCGAGATGTTCAACGCCTTCATGCTCTGCCAGTCATGAGTGTAAGGCATGTACTCTCTGTCAGGAACTTCGCGCCAACTCATATAAGCCTCATAGCCCGAATAATTTACGTCTTGAATAACTTCCCATGCTCTGGGCGAAATACTTGAGAGTGAAAGAGTCGGAGTCATTGACAAAACTTTTTGCGAACCAAGCAAGCCTATATCAATATTACACTCGTCAACGTTGAGTGAAGCACCGCCTGCACTTGATACAAAATCCACGATGAATAAAGCATTAACTTCATGAGCGATCTTCCCTAACTCAGCAAGATTTGTAGTTAGTGTCCCCGAAGGTGTCTCGCAGTGTACAGCAGTGATGACTTTGGGTGAAAATCTTTTTGCGTGTTCGTAAACTTTTTGTGAATCAGGGATCGAGTCATATTCAAATCCGCAGACTTCAGCATTAACCCCGAAGGACTTGGCCATGTCAGCAAAGCCCTCGCCGAATAAGCCTGATGATACGGCCAGCAGTTTTTCGCCTGGTCTTAACGTACATTTCAGTGCAGCCCATAATATCGACATTGCCTCGCCTGAAGTAATGGTTATAGTATTTCGAGTGTGCAGTAATCTTTGAGTCAAATTCTGATTCTCTCGATATAATGCAAAGAATTCGTGCTCTAAATCCGAGCTTGCGTAGTCTTTGCTCCATGCCTTGCGAATGTTTTCCGGGATGCTTACGGGGCCTGGTACGAGTCCGATCTTATATTCTTGCATTTATGTAAATAACAACTCCCTGACAATATGCTTAATGTGTAATAATTATATTATTATAGTATTCGAGATATTATAAAATAAACAGGAGATATTATTTTTTTATGGAACGTTCGGAAATTTTAAAGGCATCATACAGATTAATCAGGCACTCAGAAGGCGGATGGTTCAGGGAATTATACACGGCATCTACCACTCATGACAACAGGCCGTTAGCTGGCAGCATTTACTTTTTGCTGGACGGTGAGGAAATCTCACATTTTCACCAAATAGACTGCGATGAAATCTGGTACTATCACGAGGGCTGCGGAATGAAAATCACTGTGCTGAACGATAACGCAATGAGCGAATATTTTTTAGGCCCAGACATTGAGAACGGCCAAAACTTTTTCGTAGTAATTCCCCAAAATGCAATTTTCGCAGCAGAAAATCTCGACAAAGAAGGGGGCTTCACTTTCGTCTCGTGCGTAACGACTCCGAAATTCAGATACGAGGGCTTCAGGCTTGTGAGCAAATTTGAGATAAGAGCCAAGTATCCTGACATTGCCGACAAAATAGAATACCTGGCATACTGAAATAAGATCATAAGGCAGACAAAAGTGCTTCGGCGAAAATCACGATTTCTGACTCATCAAGGGCATTGCTCTCTATCGTCAGGGTCACGTTATCGTCAACTCTTACTGCAAGTGATAAGGGTAAATTCTCGTTAGTCTCAAGGATTGCCCGCCTGCCTGCTGCGTCTATAACCTTATAGCCTGAACTCGAAGGGAATAATCCGCCGGAGTCTTTCACTTTGTCAGGAACGTAAAGAGTTCCGGGGCCTTTGCCTTCCATTAGGATGACCTGCACTTCACAGCGCGGAGCCTCTCTAACGTAGCTTTTATAGACACAACGGCCAAGATTTATATTATCCGGCTGAGTCACTAACGGCACGACCTGTTCACCTGCTGACTTCCAGCCTGCGACTTTGTCGGGAAGCTCTAAAGCACTTGCAAAAGACGGTAATAACAGCAACGCCAACACTACTAAAAATTTTCTCATTAGTTTTTTACCTCCTGAAGCCATAATTTGCGGACCTGACTTAAAAATTTATCGTAGCACCTGCTCTGAAAATCCGGGAAAGTATAATCGAAGCTCTGCCACTGCTTGAACCTGAATCTCAAGGTAACTTCTGCGTAAATTCCGTCACGCAAGTAAATCCTGTGTGCATGATCCTTAGTCGACGCAAGTATCAACCTCGCACCGTCTATATATCCTGGGTCAATGTTGACGGCCCTGACTGGCTGACGGCTCTGTGCTTCAATCTCTATTGCCTGATGTTTCCAGTCGGCAAGTCCTCCGGCACTGACTAATCCTGGGAAACAAAAAAATTTACGGGTCAGGTTCGGGTCTATCTCATCATAATAATTCGTCTTGTCAAAAGGGACTGGCTCACTTTGAAGTTCAGGAACTCCCCAGATTTTGGCAAGCTCGTTGACGCTCCATGTAAGTAAATCCTGATTATCTGAAGGATAAAGTATCCCTGTTATTCTCTTTACTCTAGGTTCTCTCACAGCAATGACCTCGCTATAATTAATTACGAAAATTTTAGCAGATATAGTATCATGTTTTTCGCAAGGACACACGTGACTTTAGTCATGTGAGGAATTGTGCTATATTTTCTTTGTCGTTTTCGCTGATACATTGAGTTATAAGTGAAATATTGTATAATTTCTTACATAAAAGGAGGTGAAAATATGTACTTAACTGTAAAAAATCAACTTAGGAATTACTCAGTTCGAGAATATGAAATTCTTCGTAAACTTTGCAGATTATCTAAAAATCTCTATAACGAAGCTCTTTACAGTGTCCGAAAATATTTCTTTGCTGAACGTAAATATCTGCGTTATGAGAATAATTACTATGTCTGCAAGACCAGCGAGAATTATAGGGCTTTGAATACTGACGTAGCACAGCAGACTTTAAAAGTCGTTGACCGTTGCTTTAAATCCTTTTTTGCTCTGATTAGTAAAGCTAAATCCGGTTCTTATCAATTTAATCAGATAAGTCTCCCGCACTACTTAGATAAAGAAGGATATTTTTCGCTGATTATCCCGCCTGAAATTAGCGTAAATCTTGATTATGATAAATATTTAGCTGTTGACTTAGGACTTGATAATCTTGCTTCTTGTGTAACAAGCGAGGGGGCATCGTTCATTATCGATGGGAAACAAATAAAATCTTACAATCGCTTATACAATAAAGAGAACGCAAAACTTCAGAGTATTTTAGCTAAACAGCAAATCAAATATTTCTCTAAAAGGCAATATCTCAATCTTCAAAAACGTAATGCCAGGATAAATTACGCTATGAGTGTCGCAGCAAGAAAAATTATTAGCTACTGTATTGATAATCACATAGGTAATATAGTTGTTGGCTATAATCCATACTGGAAACGCAATATTAATATCGGCAGCCATAATAACCAGAATTTTGTTCAGATACCGCACGGCTTGATGCGTGAGAAATTAAATTATCTGTGTGAACTTTACGGAATAAAATATTATGAACAAGAAGAGAGCTATACATCAAAGGCTTCTTTCTTTGATAATGACAAACTACCCGTATACAACGCAGATAACCCGCAAAGTTACACGTTCAGCGGTAAAAGAATAACGCGCGGACAGTATATGACATCAACATGTTATATACTCAATGCAGATATAAACGGAGCATTAAATATATTACGCAAATGTAATCTGATAAGTCTTAAGGCTTTACAGGATAGAGGCTGTGTAAACCAGCCCCAGCGAATAAGGGTATTCTGAAGCGGAAGTTTTCGAGTTCAGACATTAAGGCCGTGTACCAAACTTCACTGAAAGCTCGCGACTTTAGTCGTGAGTCGTTTACTTAGCGAAATAATTTTAAGGAGGCAACATCATGAAAAAATTTATGTGTGTGTTATTATTCATAACATTGTTCGCGTTTCAGTCAGCGTCAGAGTCAGAAGCAAAAGGCTCATGGCAGGAAGTCTACAAGAAGACGGCGCGCGCTTTTGTCGAGAAACACATCTTCCCGGACGGCGAAAGAATCGACGAAGACGAAATAATGTCAGGCAACTTTGCAGAAAACGAAATCGCTCTCTGTGACGTAAACAATGACGGCAAGCCTGAATTGCTCATAGCGTTTCAGTCAGGCTCGATGGCTTCAAAGCTCGAATATGTCTGCGGCTTCAACGAGAAAACTGGCAAGCTCACAATCGAGTATACGGGGTTCCCAGCCATAGAATTTTTCGATAACGGCTGTCTCAAGGAACTCGCTTCTCACAATCAGGGACTCGCCGGAGAATTCTGGCCGTACAGCTTCGCAAAGTATAATCCCAAAACGGGCAAGTATGAACATGCAGCCAGTGTTGACGCATGGAGCAAAGAAGATTTCCCGACAAATCCGTTCGAGAACGATAAACCATTCCCTGATGAAATTGACAAAACAGGGGACGGCTTCGTTTACTTTATCGATGACGAAAACATTGACAAGTTCGTAAATAATCCTGTTGATACACCGTCATATAAGGAATGGGAGAAGAGCTATATAGGCAACGCAAAAGTTATTAAGCCTGATTTTCTTCCGGCAAACAAGAAAGGACTCAATGCACTCAACAAGGCAATATCACAGCAATAGATCGCTGCCAATGCCTTCATGGTCTCTTGACTGTCCTGCTGCAAGCAATGCCATAGCCTGAGGCCCGATATTTGTGATAACGTCGTCAGGTTTTCTTGCTGCAAATTCTTCGGGTTGAGTTTTGGCCTCTTTCGCCTTAGCTTCCTGCTTGGGTTCCTGCTTCACCGCCTGAGCCTTGGCTTTCTTTTTTCTGGGCATGTCGATTAACAGGTAGCCTTGAACTTCTCCCTGCCACTCGCAGACCCTGAAAGCCTTACTCTTTCCTTCGGGAGGATTAGCGAGCCTCTGCCACTTTCCTCCCAGAGCCTCGATCTCACGGGTCCATGCCTGACCGACTGATGCCCACCATGTTATATCTTGAGCATCGTTTAAATCATCGGTGCAGTCATCAAGGGTAAATATTCCGGGTTTTAATTTCCTGAAAGCCATGAATCTTGCGCCGTTAGTCCCCTCAAGTCTCACTATAAATTCATCTCTATCCGGTAATTCATGGGCATTTAACTTTTCAAGACCTGAACCGAACAGCTTTTTCGCGGTCTCGTTAAGTCTCAATAATCCCCTTGACGAAATAGCAAACGGCACAGGAGCTTCCCACCAATCAGGATAACGCGGCTCATCAGGATACAGGGCAGTCTCAAGTGAATTAATGAATGAACCAGTATTGCTGACATAAAGCGCACGAATCTCATCAGGGTAATCAAGTTCATCTGGATTAACGGGCTTGACAATATTGCGCGAGACCAATTGCGGAAGGGTCTTCACCATAGCATCTGCACAGCCTCGTTCAACCAGAAAGACAAGCTGACCCTTCGTAAGGACTATCACGTCCCCAGAGTCAGGAATATAGACGGCGTACTCAGCATCAGAGCCGAATAACGTCCTCAAGAAATATAAAAGCGTTGAATCAGGGGTAAGCTGGCCTAAATTGTAAGTGCTCACTGTTATTCTTACTCTAATTCCATTAGGGCGTTGGCAAATTCCAAAGAGTCAAAGTTGTTCAGGTCTGCAGGGCCTTCACCGAGTCCGATATAGCGAACGGGAATGTGAAGGGTCCTCGCAATTGAGATAACGACTCCGCCTTTTGCTGTGTTGTCGTATTTAGTCAATATAATCGACGATACCGGTATAATCTCGTTGAAAGTTTTTGCCTGAATAACTGAATTCTGGCCAAGAACTGAGTCAAGAACAAGGACAACTTCGAGACGTTCCGGGCCTGCCTCACGCAACAGGACTCTATGAATTTTGCGTAACTCCTCCATTAAATTATGCTTATCGTGTAATCTTCCTGCAGTGTCGACTATCAGAACATCAGCCTTTGAACTCTCTGCTGCCTTCCATGCATCGAAAGCAACTGCTGCGGGGTCGCTGCCCTGACCTTGAGCGATGACCCTGACTCCTGAACGTTCGCCCCAGATTTTGAGCTGCTCGACTGCTGCTGCCCTGAATGTGTCGCTTGCTGCCATGATTACGCTCTTGCCCTGTTTCCTGAACATTACGGCGAGTTTGCCCGCTGATGTAGTCTTCCCGCTGCCGTTGACTCCAGCCATGAGGAGGACTAAAGGCTTGCGAGTCATATCAAACGCTTCCCCCATGCCTTTGACTGAATTCAGCTCGCTGGTTATCTTGTTCACGAAGACACTTTTAAGGTCAGCCGGGGTCTTGATGGTCTTTTTGTTGGTCTTGGCCTCAGCTTTCAGAAACTCTATAGTCTCTTCTGTGAAGTCCAAACCTGTATCGCCTGCAATTAATTTCTCTTCGAGGGAGTCCCAGAAGTCATCATCGAACTTTGAGCTTGAGAATAATTGTGCTATTCCCCCGCTCCATTTCTCTTTGACGCTCTTGAGACCCTCGCGCAATTTTGCAAAGAATGCCATGATTTTACCTGCCAGTCCTGCGCATGAAAATAAACTCGTAGCCGTATTGTCCGGTTGTAGAGTCCTGAGTTCGCCTTGAGCCTACAACCTGCCAGCCTGCTTTGCCTCTCTCTGCCATTCTGGCAACGATATTGCCGTCAAGAATGAAGTCTATAGCGTACTCGTACGAAGCAGGAGCCTCGCTGATTGCCGAAGTTCCGCCGAATCCGTCAGACGCAGAGAACGCCGATAACCTGCTGCCAAGTCCCCATATCTGCCAAAGGATCAAGCCGCCCACAACGAGTAAACCCGTAAGGAGCAACGGTAATAATATACCGCCAATTCCTGCTGAAGACTTACTGCCTCCGTCTGCGTTCTTTTTTGCTGCTAATTTTTCTCTGATACCCATAACTTCTATCGCCTCTTGTTCTGGTTCTGGTGAAATATATATTTCTTGAGGGGCAAGATGTGACTCTGCCTCTGGTTCGTCTGGTTCTTCGCTGTTGCTGCCGATTAAATCCGGTAAAGAATCTTCGTGCGAAATTTCTTCGTGATCGTCGTCATCGTCTTCTTCGTGAATGATTGACGTTGCCTCACTGAGTGATGAAAAGTCCCATTCATCGCCTTCTGATTCTGATTCTGGCTCTGACTCTAACTCTGCTTCAGAGTCTAAGTTTAAGCCTTGCTCTGGCTGTGCGTATGAGTCTGACTCTGAGTCTGAATCTGAGTCTGAGTCCTGTTCTAAGTTAAGCAAGCTCGTTTCTGGTTCAGTGAGATTATCATTATCATCGTCATAAAGATTCAGGTCACCAAGCCCAAACGATTCGGGTTCTGCCTCTGACTCTGATTCTGCCTCTGAGTCTGAGTCTTGCTCTGCTTCTTGTGCCATGTCTGCAAAACCTGAGAGTTCACGTGCGAGTCTCTCTTCTGCTGTAATTGGCTCTGCCTCTGGGTCTGGTAAGGCAACGTCCTCAAGTTCGAGTTCTTCAGACAAGCCTGCCTCTGAGTCCGAGTCTTGCTCCGGCTCTAACTCTATTTCCGTATTTTGTTCTGACTCTGGCTCCAGTTCAGGTTCAGGTTCA
>JAFSQO010000279.1 GCA_017446645.1 Synergistaceae bacterium
CGGTCTTGGCCTCACACTTAAACTTGACGAGTCTTATGCAGCAAATAGCTCAAATATCATGAGGACTAAGGCAAGCACAGCAAGCACAGCCGGAACCTACGAGACTACTGCCATACTAACTGCACCGGAGGCTTTTCCGTCTGGAAGTTTTCCGCAGCGTGATTTTACGGTGTATGCAACTTTCGCCGAGGACGCTAATGATTTAGGCAATAGCGAGATTAAAGCAAGCCAAGTTCTTACGCTTCACGCAGCACCGGTAATTTTAATTCATGGCATATTCGGCCAAAGTGAAAGCACATTCGGCAAAGGCGATACAAGCGGCATATGGCCCACGCTTGAGACTGCAGGCTTAACCCCTCATCCGTTTAACTATGTCAACTCGCAAGGCCCTAACGAAGTCATAGCTGAAAATCAAGTCAGCGAGTTAGCTAATCTAATAGCTTTGATCACTGCCGCACTTGACTCTCAAGGCATAGTCTGCAGGAAAGCCGATATAGTTGCTCATAGTATGGGCGGCCTTATGGCCAGAAGATTTTTGCAGGCTGACTCGTTCGCAAAGCGCAATAACCCAGTGCGCCGGATTATAACTGTAGCAACACCTCATCGGGGAACGCCTATAGCAGATGTTATGCTTGGTGAAAATTCTGATTTTGTAACAGCTCTCATACGGGCGACAATCAAGACAGCTGTTGAGAGATATTTAGAGGGTGAAATTCCAGGCAGAGATGCGAAAAGCGCGTGGAATGACCTCAAACTTGGAAAACAAGCGGCCTTTGGTTTCCATGGCGGTGTGCCTATGTACTCAATTTATGGAGATGTACTAAACGATCGGCCAGATTTTCTTTCTGATTATGCAAATTATTACCTTTATCTTTATTTTCGCGCTGGACATGACGTATGCGTCTTAGTTACAAGCGCGGCAGCTGACTTCTCAGGCTACAGCATCGGGCATGAGGGTAAAGATTTCTGGCACTCGTCTATCTGCAAACAGAATACTATAGGTAAAGAAGTACTTGAGCTTTTAAAAGGTCCTGTTGACAGATTTAAAGTATTCTCAGATAGTGCGGCAAGTGCTCAGAATTATGAATACACAGACTATAATTATCACGCAGCATCAGCCGGCGATGATACAATCAACTATCTTGTCGAGGACGGAATTAATCTCACAGCCGATCCGTCAGTCTTGAACTCTAATGAGACAGTGACGCTCACTGCGAGACTTAACGGCACTTCGGCGAGCGGAGATCTATTCATGGCCGTTCAGACCGCCAACGATAACAGAATATTTATGTCATTAAAGCCTGTTAATGACGAGAAAGATTTATTTAAGGCACAAATTAATTTTGCGAGCTTAGACGCGGGTATTAACGGAGCGAGGTGCTTCGCTGAGGGAGACGATGGGCTGGTATATCTATCGAACAGCGCGTTATTCACAGTCAAGCCTGATCTTAACGCTGCGAGTGTAACGGGCCTTGAACTTTCAGATAGCCTTGCAGCAGTATATACACATGTTAATTCAGCGGTCGGTGTTGGGCTTTATGCGAAGCTCTCAGACGGGCACGAATTTAACGTTGCATCTCCTAAGATGGGAACTGTATGGACAGCCAGCGATCCGAGTATAGCCGAAGTGACGGACACGGGGCTTATTAAGGGCCTCAAGGTCGGCAGCACTACGCTTACTGCGAGCTATAACGGCTTCAGCGTTGATATAAGCGTTGATGTAGCGGCGGCCTATAGCTCTAATGACAATTCGGGCGCAGGCAGCAATAATAATAGCTCTGGCTCTGGCGGCTGCAATAGCGGTCTTGCTGGCATCTCCGAACTGTTAGCTTTAGCCATGATGATAGCGTTATTATATACTATTCAGCAAAAACGAAAGAAGGATTAATTTTCATGATCTTAGCATTCTACCTTGAAGGCTGTCCATATTGCAGACAGGCCCGCAAAGCTCTTGAGGAATTAACTGCTCAGGAGAAAAAATATCAGGGAATTCGTATTGACTGGGTCGAAGAAAACCAGCACCCGGAAATCTCTGATAAATATGATTATTATCGTGTGCCGTGCATGTTCGTCAATAACAACAAGATTTACGAGGCAAGACCGGGCGAAAGCTATGACGAGTGCAGATTGAACGTCAGGAAAGTCCTCGATGAAGAACTGAATAGTAAAAGTTAAAATAGGTAAAAGTCACTAAATGTTAATCATTAATTCTCCCGATAAAGTTATTAAAAGTCAGTATTATAATTTTCTGCGTTGTGAGAGAAAAATCATGACGAATAAATAATTTTTGAAGGAGAAGATTTACAATGAGACACGAAAGATTTTACCCAATGATGAGAGCTTTAATGGATCCTGAGAACATATTCAACTCGCTGGCAAACGATATGCCTACGTTCTTCGGTAATAATTTCCCGGACTTCTCGGCTAAAGTAGACGTTTACCGCAAGGACGGCAAAATTTTTGCTGAAGCTGAATTACCAGGCATTAACCCGGATGACGTAGAGCTTCATGTTTACTCTGACAGGCTGACACTCTCGGCTGAAAAGAAATCAGAAGTCAAAGAAGGCGGCGATGAGAAAAGCGATAAAAGCTACTTCAGAACTGAAAGAAGCTGGGGCAAGATTGAGAGGGTTATCTCGTTCCCGGTAGAAGCTGACCCTGAGAGCGCAAAGGCCGCTTTCAAGAACGGGGTTTTGACAATCGAAGTCAACGAGAAGAGCCAGGACAAAGTCCACAAGAAAGTCAGTATCACTTCAGAAGCATAAGCAGTACTCAAGCAGGAAAACTTTTCCGCAGTCTCATGAACGGGGCTGCGGTTTTTTTGTATCGTGTTATTGCCTGTAAACGTCCTCTGAATACGTTGAGATTTCTCTCTCTTCCCTTCTGATAGGTCTTACAGGTTTTAGCGTGCTCATTTTCATGTTAAATTGCCTGATTACAGGGTCAGTCCGCGATATGAAATAACGAGCCTCCTCTTCAGGGGTCATATCTTTGATTTCTTCGTAGATTTGCAAGCGTATTGCGTTAATTTCTTCTTCTACGGGGTCAAAAATCGCTGATGTCATTATTCAGTACCTCCTTAGCTGTACAGATAATTATTCCCTCATAGCCTTCTCTTTCGTTTATTATAGCAACATTAAATCTTGTTTTATCGCGATTTATATGATGAAAATTATACGATATTATACAGCTTAGTCTATAAACCGTTGCTATTGCAATATGTAAACTGTCAAGACGCTGAGAAGCAGGAATTATTTTTTCCCCAATATACGTACTTGCTAATTTACTCGCTTCAATGGCATAGCCTAACACTGTAAGTCCGTATTCATTAATGAGTGACAGCATACTAGATCTCTTAGGCTCGGAAGCCTTCATCAATTCATCAGTAGTATAACGTGAAGTATACCCCTCATACTCCCCTTCTTTTATGGCATTGAATAATTTTACAACATCTTCGTGCCCGTTACGGTCTTCATCAAAGTAATAGTTAAAAGCTGACGTTTCTAAATATATTCTTAGTTTATTCATATCACCATATCTAAAGTTTTTATTATATTAACATATAAAGAGAAAGAAAAAGAGTTTGACTTTTGAGGCGTTGTATAATGATTTCGCGTACACATAAAATTAAAGTTGGAAACGGGTGATTTTTTCATGGCATTGCGCAATCAGGTTCTCCAAGACAAAATTGCTTACATCAAATCCCGCTATGACTGTCTTACATATGCGTCACGGGTATTAGGCTGGCCGGTTCACAAGGACGGCGACAGGTATTTATCGCTGGCTCCGGGAAGCACTAACACTACTGCATTGATAGTCCACGTTGACTCTTGGCATGACTTCAAAACAGGCTGGGGCGGTGATGTCATTGACCTGTGCGCTATGGCTAGACACAACGGCGATAAGGGGGCTGCTATACGCGAACTCGGTGAAGGCTTCGACACTGATAAATTCACTGATTGGGACGCGTCTGACTGGCTGGCAAAAACTCAGGAACTAGGCAGGAAAATTCAATACTGGCACGATAATTTGAGACCAGAAGACATAGAATATCTTCACTCAAGAAAGATTAGCGATGACACTATTGAGAGATTAAAGCTCGGTTTCGATAAATACACGTTCACCCTTACTATTCCGTATTTCAAGAACGGTTATGTAGCTTACTGGGCAGGACGCGACAGACTCGTTGAACCCCCGCAATTTTTGCAGGACGATGAAAGCTCTTATCATGTCAACCCTGAATGGCTTCAATGGCAGGAGAAATCTAAATCACGCTCAAAGTATCACAAGGCATCACTGGACGGTTACAACGAAAATATCCCCTGGGGACTGCATACTCTTGCACCTGAGTTCAGAAACAGTATGAACAGGAAATTATCCGAAAGATTCTCAAGGGCACCTGATACCCTGTGCATTCTTGAAGGAGCTTTTGACGTTATGAGCTTTGAACAGGAAGGCTTTATTTGCTTGTCACCATTAGGGGGCTACTTCAACAAGAAAGTAAACCAGTTAGTAATCGACACGGCAAAGCAATTCAAATCCGTATTCATTTGCTTTGACTCAGACGGAGCAGGGAGCGGCTTCAACATGAGAATGGCCAAAATGATGTTCTCTAACAGAATACCCTTCATGATAGGCAGATTACCGCGAGGCGTTAAAGATGTCAGCGATTACTACACAGCAGGAGGCAGCTTAATTGACCTTGTCAACGAGGCTCAAGACGGCATCGCAGCCCTTGCAAGCGCAATCCGGGATAAAAGCGAGTTCAAGGCGTTTATTTACCAGGCAGCTAGATTTGTCGATAAACCTGATTTACAGCAGCTATTTGCTTACATTGACACGTTCAGGCACTTTGACCCCGAATGGCTCAATGCTGTAATGAAGGAATGCATGAAGGCCCCCAGTGAAAAAATTATCGTTGACGAAATTACCAGAAAGTATCTCGTTAAATACATAGAGTCAGTCGGCTTTTACATCTATGACAGGTCAGGAGTCTGGAAATCATACTCAGATAACTCTGTAAAGAATATCATTGCAGGGACATTAGGCATTTACGCTAACGGTTCAAGGCTCAATACTATTCTGGGATTTCTTAAGGCTCACACTACAACGCGCGAATTCTTTAACAAGCAGCCCCTAGTGAATTTCCCTAACGGTGTGCTAAATCTGGAAACCGGCGAACTTCACGAACACTCGCCGTCTTACATGACTAACACCCAGATGAGTTATAACTATAACCCTGAAGCAACATGCCCTAAATGGGATAAATTCACGGCTGAAATTATGGAAGGCAACCCGGAGAAAATTAAGCTCCTGCATGAGGCGTTCGGTTATGTCCTGTTCCCGGATTTGTGCCTCCAGAAATGCTTTATCTTTTACGGTGAAGGTGCTAACGGCAAAAGTGTCGCTATCAACGTTATGACTAAATTATTCGGCGAAGAGAATTGCAGTGCTGTCCCTATGAGTCTGCTTGCTTCACCGTTTGACCCGATTAGACTGCTTAACTCATGGGTGAACTTCATGACCGAGACTGACACGAACATCAAGGACGCTGAGGCAAGATTTAAGGCAATAGTTGTCGGCGACAGAATCAGCGCAGCATACAAGGGCAAGGACGCTATCGAGTTCGAGCCACGAAGCGTGCAGATTATGGCAACAAATAACTTCTTCAAGACCAGCGACACCTCACGGGGCTTCATGAGGCGCATTATGTTCATCGGCTTTAACAGGACTTTTGAAGGCAGAAACGCTAACAAGAACTTAACGCAAGAACTTTGCGAGGAATTACCGGGCATCTTCAACAGAGTTTACGAGGCATACAGGAGACTGCGCTCTAATATGGAATTCACCCAGACAAGAGAAAATCAGGAGTTACTCGAAGACTTCATTCAGATTATGGACCCGGTCGAAGCATTTGTTCAGGAAGACGCTGCATATCTCACCGGCGAAATATCGTCTAACATGATTTACTCGCGCTACCTTGAATGGTGCAAGAATACCAGCCACGTTCCACAGTCAAGACAGAAATTTACACGCTCATTTAAGACTGTGCTGCAAAAGAAATTACCCAACGTCAAAATCAACCGAGACAGAGCAGGTTACATTTACGAGTTCCCTGTGTAAGTTCTGTGTAAGTTCTGTGTAAATCCGCAAAAAATCTTTCACACTCTAAAGCCTTGCAATTGCTTAGTCTATGAGCGAGTGTGTAAGTTGTGTAAAAATTTCCGACTCGATCCAAATATTTTTACGCGACTCAAAAATTTTTTTGAAACGACTCGAAAAATCTTACACATCTTACACAGATTCTTTTTTTTCCTGAATTACTGAATCACGAAAGAGAAGTAAATCTAGCAACCAGCAGGTGTTACACGTTTTGACAAACTTCAAAGGTCAATAAAAGTGATGTGTAAGTTTATCCGCAAATCTTACACAAATCTTACACAACTTACACTCAAACTTGCACACTAAAACAAAACCCCTCTGTCAGCAAGAGGGCTACGAGATGGCGAGGGGGTCTCAAAGCTCTAAAGCAAATTGGTGAAATAAAGTGAAGAAAGCCCCGCTCTAATGCCGAAACGAGTCAGTACAAAGTCGTATTTAGTCGGGTCATCAGGTGATATTTTTCTGAATGAGTCCGTGATTTCGATTGCAGTCTTGAGATCAGC
>JAFSQO010000026.1 GCA_017446645.1 Synergistaceae bacterium
TAATTCTTAATGCGCTTGAAGATCCCGGCTGTCCCGTTTAATTTTTCGAGTCCGCCTTCAAAGCTCATGATTAACGAATCAATTCCCTTATCGTAAAAAGTGTAGATAGTTCCCAGCTTATTATTCAAGAGAGACAAAGCGATTCTATTTTGAGTGACTGCGTAGAGTCCTAAAAATTCATCGTTCAGGTAAAATCTTTTGCCGCTGTCAAACGTAATTTTCACATCTTCTGAAGCGTTGTCGTCTATCCATGAGCCTTCATAATCAGCGTAACTGTAGTCATAATCGTTCATGGGGAATAATATACGCATTAAACCGTTCGACACTGAAGACTCGACAAACATATAGCCGTCATTCAAAGGAGAAGCAACAATGTAATCCTCGCCGACTTTCACGAGATCCTTTTCAGTCAGAATATAAACAGTCAGGACAGGCACGTCCTCCCGAATCTCCAAAGTCATGACGAAGTTTACAATGCCCTTCTTGTACATGTCAAGTGTCGCAGAATACGAAGGCAGATTGTTATACTGGGATTTTAATTCTTTAATCGTCAGAATAAGATAAGTCGGTGCCATCATTGAACCATCATTAACAGCGTATCTTGTCGGAGTCGAAGCTGCCTGAATGTAGCGTCCTGGAAGCAGTTTTGCGCCTTCAAGTCTGGTGCGTTCAATGAAAGGTGCAAAGCGTGAGTCAGATTTTATTGTGTCAGGTGAAATATCAGCAAATGCACACGACACAAGAATTAACGTGAGGAGAAGCGAGAGAGGCAGGAAAATTTTTGCTTTCACGAAAAAATACACCTCCGAGAAAAATATTATTATTATGCAATTATATAATATTCTCCCGGAAGCGGGTTATGCAAAAACTACTATTGCTACTATTTACTGCTATTTATTGCTATTTTATGGGGTCGAACTCCTGAGCCAGCACTTTCTGGAACTCATCAAGGGTCATGCTGCCCAAGTCGCCTTTGGAACGCTCACGGACTCCGACTGTGTGATTGGCCTTCTCCTTGTCGCCTACTACTAACATATACGGGACTTTCTGAAGCTGGGCATCGCGGATCTTCCTGCCTAATTTCTCATCACGTTCATCGATTTCCGAACGCAAATTCAGGTTCATGAATTTATCCTGAAGCTCGTGTGCATAATCAGCATGGTCTTTCGCAATTGTGATTATCTTTATCTGAACGGGGGCAAGCCAGAACGGGAAGGCTCCTGCATAGTGTTCGATTAAGATTCCCATGAAACGCTCAACACTGCCAAAGACTACCCTGTGAAGCAATACGGGTGTATGTTCCGCGCCGTCCTCACCTATGTAAGTAACTCCGAAACGTCCGGGCATTTGGAAGTCAAGCTGAATCGTCCCGCACTGCCATGTACGCCCTATGCAGTCCTCAAGGTGAAAGTCAATTTTAGGGCCGTAAAACGCTCCGTCACCAGGGTTAATAGTGTAAGGGGTGTTAGTGCTCTCTAAGGCATCACGCAAAGCAGCCTCTGCAGTCTCCCATTGTTCATCGCTGCCCATTGAATCTTCAGGTCTTGTCGATAATTCTACAGTATATTTGAAGCCGAATACGTCAGTGTAAAAATATTTATCGAGTTCCATTATTCTGGTAACTTCGTCTTTAATCTGCGAGTGTTCGATATAAGTATGGGCATCGTCCTGAGTGAAGCACCTGACCCTCATTAAGCCGTGCAAGACTCCGCTTCGTTCGTGGCGGTGGACACAGCCGAGTTCAGCCAGTCTCATCGGCAAGTCGCGATAACTGCGTAACTGGGTCTTATAGACTAAAATGCTTCCGGGGCAGTTCATGGGCTTGATTGCGTAGGGTTTCTCGTCAATCTCAGTGAAATACATGTTGTCGCGGTAGTGATCCCAGTGTCCTGAAGTCATCCATAATTCACGGTCAAGAATCTGCGGGGTCTTTATCTCAACGTAGCCGCGTTTCATGTGCTCGCGTCTCCATAAGTTAATCAGGGTGTTCATGATTGCCATGCCTTTAGGGTGAAAGAACGGGAAGCCGGGGCCTTCTTCGTGGAGGCTGAACAGGTCTAAATCCTTGCCGAGTTTCCTGTGGTCGCGTAACTTGGCCTCTTCAAGACGCTTGATATATGCCTTGAGTTCATCAGGAGTAGCAAAAGCAGTTCCGTAGATTCGAGTGAGCATTTTGTTTTTCTCGTCACCGCGCCAGTAAGCTCCTGCAATCGAGAGCAGTTTGAAGTTGTGAATCTTGCTTGCATCGGGAACGTGAGGGCCTCTGCACAGGTCAGCGTACTCGCCTTGTTTATAAACTGAGACAGTAGGGGCATCAATCTCGCTGATTAACTCTGTCTTATAAGGGTCACCGGCAAAAAATTTCAGAGCGTCTTCTTTGCTCATGTCCTCACGGGTAACTTTCTCGCCTGCTCCGGAAATCTTGCGCATCTCTGCTTCGATCTTGGGCAAGTCTTCTTCTGTGAGTGTAGAGCCTGCAACATCTATATCGTAGTAGAATCCGTCCTTGATTGCCGGGCCGACTCCGAAGTGCGAGCCTGGATAGAGCCTCAAAACTGCCTGAGCCATCAAGTGGGCTGTGCTGTGCCGTAAAACCTCAAGTCCTTCCGGGGAGTCAAGACTTACTGCTTCAAGTGTGCCGTTAGCGTCAAGTTCACGGGACAAGTCAAATAATTCGCCGTTGAATTTTCCAGCGATGACTTTTTTATTCTCAAGGCCAAGAGCTTTTAGTGCGTCTTGAACACTTAAGGGATCATTAAATTCTTTGTCATTGATTACAAGCATAAATAAACCTGCCTTCTTGTCATTATTAATGAAAATTTTCTATGCAAGAATAGCACCCGATTTAGTTTACTGCAAGTTAAGGGGTTATCTTTATTCGTTCGCTTGCAAAATCGATTCATTATTAAAAAATTTTCCTGCGTGAATAAGGTCATAGAGTGAATTAATCGCGTGTTTTTGTAGTTGAAAATGTAGTTGAAAAAAGCCCCCCGTCAGCGAGGAGCTTTAGTGTTTGCTGTTGCTTTATTTATGTGAGAGTGCACTCAGGTCTCCGGTCTCCTGGAATAACTTGTTGCACTTCGCGAGTAATGCGAGTCTGTTTGCCCTGACACGTTCGTCCTTGTCCATGACCATAACGCTCTCAAAGAATGCTGCGACAACTGGCGATAATTCTGACAGCAAGTGAGTCAGCTCCGTCCAGTCATAGACTTCGAGGGCATACTTGACTGGGGTTTCAAGCCTTGAGACTTCGGCAAACAAATCTTTCTCGGCCTTAACGTTCATGAGGGACTCATCGGGTTCGCCGGCCTTAATCTCTCCTGAATTCTTTTGCAGGATATTCTTGACTCTAACTGCTGAACTCACAAGACCAGTGAACCATTCGCTGCTCATTACTTCATTTAGTGCCAGTATCAACTTTAATGCCTGATAGGGAACATTGCCCGCCACTTCAACAGCAAGGGCCACGAGTTCATAGTCATAGCCGCGTTCCCTTAACTGAACCTGTAATCTTTGCTTCATGAACTCAAGAATTTTAGAGCATATCTCTTCGTTGACCTCGTTGATACTGCATGACTCCTTGATTGCCTCAGTGATGTCAAAGCTGTATTTTCGTGCGAACAATATTTCATTTATGCATCGTGCTGCCCGTCTAAGTGCATAAGGGTCCTGAGAACCTGTAGGCTCAAGTCCTACTTTGTGGCAAGCTGTGATAATGTGAAGCCTCTCTGCGATTCCCAGCACTGCACCAACGTCATCAGTAGGAACTTTGTCCGAAGCCGTCTGAGGTAAATACTGCTCGTGAATTGCCAGGGCAACCCTGGGGTCCTCACCTGATGAACGCGCGTACTCACGTCCCATGACTCCCTGAAGTTCAGGAAACTCGAAGACCATTGAGGTAACTAAATCAGCCTTTGATAGATATGCTGCCCTGTCAACGAATCCTGCAATGTCATCAAAGCCGTATTTCCCGCACAGCCACAACGCAAGTTTCTTAGTGAGCATGACTTTGTCGTATATGCTGCCGAGTTTTTCCTGATAAGTTACGCTCTTGAGCCTCTCAACGTATGATGCTAACGGGATCTTTCTGTCCTCGTGCCAGAAAAATGCTGCGTCCTCAAGTCTTGCCCTGAGAACCCTTTCATTGCCTTCTCGAATTACGTTCATGTCGGGGACACGATTATTGCTGACTCCTACGAAATAGTTTGCGAGCCTGCCCTTCTTGTCTTTGTTGCGGACTGCAAGATATTTCTGATTCTTCTTCATTGAAGTAGTCAGGACTTCTTCGGGAATGTCAAGATAACGCTCATCAAACGAACCTGCAAACGGTACGGGGTATTCAACAAGGTACAGGTTCTCCTCAAGAATCTTCTCGTCCATCTCGACCTCAAGATTGCCGGGTAAGTCCTTCTGTAAGTCTGCAATCGAGGCCCTCATCTTCTGGAGTCTCTTTTCCTGGTCAAGAATTACGTTATTATCATAGAGCTTATCAAGGAATTCGGAGGCATTAGCTATCTCGATTGCCTTACGTCCCATGAATCTATGTCCGCTGGTCAATCTGCCGCTGACTACTCCGCCGTAACTGAACGGGATAACTTTGTCATCGGCCAACGCTGCTATCCATCTGATTGGACGGGCAAATTTCACGCCTGATTTGTCCCAGTACATGCTCTTGGGGAATGCAAGGGACTCGATTAAGGACTTCATGATTTCGGGCAATACGTCAATGGTGTTCTTGCTTTCCTGCTTAATCTCTGCGAATACGTATTTGACCCCGTTAATTTCTTCTTCGCTCAAATTATTAACGTCTACACCGCGGCTCTTTGCAAAGCCTATTGCTGCCTTCGTAGGCTCTCCGTTCTCGTCATAAGCATTGCTGACCGGCGGACCTTTGAACTTCTCGACCTGTTCATTCTGGGAGTCATTGACTCCGGTTATGATTAATACGAGCCTTCTGGGTGTTGCGTAAGTCTTTATGTCCTTGAAGTCTATCCTGTTAAGAGCAAATAAACTCTCTGCTTTGGCTTTCATTGCAGCGAGTGAATCCGGGATAAACCTCGAAGGAATTTCTTCTGTGCCTATCTCTAGCAAAACGTTCTTTATCGGCATAATATGAATTTTTCTCCTATCTAATGAAATAACCTCTCCCCTAGCCCCCTCTTCTTATCAAGCGAGGGGAACAAGTAAGTCCCTCCTGTCAAGGGGGGATTTAGGGGGGTCAAGTATAGTTTATTCGTCAAAAAATTTTCCTGTTGAGTTCGTGAACTTGTTCATTAACGGGAACCCCATTTCCTCACGCTGTTTTCTGTATGCTTCAGCACATCTGCAGGCCAGTGCTCTGACTCTGGATATGTAGCCGGTTCTCTCAGTTACGCTGATTGCATTTCGAGCATCAAGCAGGTTAAAGGCGTGAGAACTCTTCAAGACGTAATCATAAGCCGGTAAAACAAACCCCTTATCTAAGACCCTTCCGGCCTCAGCTTCGTACATTGCAAAGAGCTTGAAAAGCATGTCAGTGTCAGCGATCTCGAAGTTATAATGCGAGTGTTCGATTTCGCCCTGTAAATGGACATCACCATATGTTACATTGCCGGACCACTTTAAATCATAGACGCTGTTGACTTTCTGGACGTACATGGCGATCCTTTCTATTCCGTAAGTTATCTCAGCGGGGACGCTTTCCATGTCGACTCCTCCCAATTGCTGGAAATAAGTGAACTGGGTTATCTCCATTCCGTCAAGCCAGACCTCCCAGCCGAGTCCCCATGCTCCTGTTGAGGGGTTTTCCCAGTCATCTTCGACAAATCTAATATCGTGTTCGCCTGGATTAATGCCCAGTGAAGCAAGGCTCTCGATGTAAAGCTCCTGAATATTTGCCGGTGCGGGCTTGATTATCACCTGATACTGATAATAATGTTGCAGCCTGTTAGGATTCTGTCCGTAACGTCCATCTGAGGGCCTTCGTGACGGTTCAACATAGGCGACCCTCCAGGGTTCGGGACCTAACACACGTAATGCTGTGGCAGGGTTCATGGTTCCTGCTCCTACTTCTATGTCATAGGGCTGCTGGACAATGCAGTCATGACGGCTCCAGAAATTCTCAAGTCTGAAATATATTTCCTGAAAGTTCAAGTGTGATACAACTCCTTAATTTATTTCGTGATTTATTTTATTTTTTCTTTGAAGCCGATGCTACCTGCGGATGTGCTGCAAGATATGGAATCGGGTTCACTGGCTTATCGTTGATTCTGACCTCAAAGTGTAAATGCTCCGTTGTAGCCCTGCCCGTTCTGCCGACATAGCCTACGACTTGTCCCTGCATTATCTTCATGCCTTCCGAGACTCCGACTTTTGAGCAGTGAGCGTAGAGAGTCTTGATTCCCCCTCCGTGATCCATTAAGACGAAATTGCCGTAACCTCTGAAGCCCGGTGTTGAGTTATTGCCTGTCTTAGCGACCACTCCGCCCTTTGCTGCCCTGATAGGCGTATTGAGGGGCATGGGGATATCAAGTCCTGCGTGCCTGCGTTTGCCTCTGGGGCCGAAACCTGACGTAACTTTGCCGTCGACTGGCCATAACATTTTGCCGTTAAGGGCCTTAAGATTAGGCATGACTATATTATCTCCCGGTCTTCTGGGAGGTAGTGTCATATAAGGCTGCAAATGATCCGGGATAGTCCCGAAGGTGTGATCCAGATTTATGAGTGACGGCCTCTTTGGTGCTGCATCTGCCGGAAGCTGGACAACCTCGACTTTATCACCTGAGATTACGAGCCTCATGGGTCCACTTGCAGGGTCTCCGTTCGGTGAAAGAAGTATTATCGGGTTATTAGGGACGTTGTAATTATTTGCCCTTTTCTTATTATCATTAACCGGGAGAGTCTTGATGTCAGGCTTTGATGACTCTTTTATAGCGTTGTGAATGCTTGCCTTTCTTTCCTGAGCGGCATTTCTGTGAGATTCCAGCAGTTTACCCAAGTCAACTTCTTCATCTTTAGCCTGAGTCTGGGTCTGAGTCTGAGTCTGAAGCGTGGGCGGGTCAGGGAGATTGGCTGCTCCTACTACAGGGACTTTCTCAGAAGGCGGAGAGGGCAGGACCTGAGTCTCCGGGACTTTAGGGGCTTGAGGAGATGTGATGTTAGCGGCTCTCTTTGCGGCGGCCTCTGATGTTACGGGTACTAGGGCTTTTGGCTGCCATGCACCTTGATGCTGCCAGATTGCCAGCATGTCGTTTTGATTTGCCGGTAAAAATATCTCTGCTCCTGCTGTGATGTCTGCTACTGAGTTAATTTTGTTTGCCCATAACACATCATCGAGTTTCACGTCATGAGTAATGCAATATTGCTGCAGTTTTGCGAGACTGCCTGTAATGTCTTCATCGAATTTGAACGTCTGCCATTTAGCTGCTGCCCATGTCTGAGAAGTTATAAACACTAGCATAAATAGCAGTAGTATGAAAAATTTTTTATGTATTCTTTTTCGCATTATGTATTTCACTCTCCGTATTTATTTTCTAACAAGTAATTATAACGTGTAAAATAGTAATGAACTCAATTTTTTTTGCAGGAGGGTAAATTTTTACCATGAAAGTTTTATTAATTAACGGGAGTCCAAACGAGAAGGGCTGTACGTTTACGGCATTGAGTGAGGCAGCAGAGACACTCAACAAAGAAGGCATTGAGACAGAAATTTTCTGGATCGGCAAGAAAGCAATTCAGTGCTGTATAGCTTGCTGCAAGTGCTTTGAGCTTGGCCGCTGTGTCTTCGATAATGACGGTGTCAACAAAATAGCTTCAAGACTTGACGAGTTCGACGGCTTTATCTTCGGTTCACCTGTTTACTACGCTGCACCTGCGGGGGGAATCTGCGCGTTCCTTGACAGATTATTTTTCTCGTGCAACAAGAGCAAGTTATTCAACAAACCCGGAGCCTGTGTAGTCTCGTGCAGGAGGGGCGGAGCTTCGGCAGCCTTTGACAGACTCAACAAGTATTTCACGATTAGCAACATGCCCATAGTCTCATCGCAATATTGGAATCAGGTTCACGGCTTCACACCTGATGACGTAAGACAGGATTTAGAAGGTATGCAGACAATGAGGACTCTCGGCAAAAACATGGCGTGGCTGTTGAAGAGCATTGAAGCAGGCAGGAAAGCAGGCATTAAGACTCCGGAGCTTGAGGAGATTCAGTTTACTAATTTTATACGCTAAGCAGCTTCGCTATTTCATTGCGGACTCCAGCTATATCCTGTATCTCATGAATTGACTCAAGTTTGCAGACCGGCTTTAACTCTTGAGTGCTCTCACAGTAAAGATAAACGTCTTCAGTGTCCATGACAAGAACGTTATTGTGATATATTCTTTCATGATTGAAGGCGTTTTTAGTTCCATTATTAGTGAACATTGCATCGCTGTAACAGTATTTCCCTAATTGTCCGAATAAGTCAGCTTCACTGTTAATATTAATCTTGATTTCGACCGGTAAATATTTCCCGTTGAACATGATTACATTGTCGACGAACGAATCAGATACATTAATTTTCCTGACTCTGCACTCTGCAAATAATCTCTTATTGTCGGAGAGTTCACGCAAAAAATAATCAACGTAAAACCTCCTGAACTGTTCTTCAAGAATAAATCTGTTTCGCCACTCGTAGCAGAGTTCAAGCCAGTTTGACGAATTAACAGCAGACATAGGAAACGGTGCAGCGTTTGCTTCTATGAGATAATCCGGGACGTTGTTGCCGTGAGAAATGATTAGCTCTCTAAGTTTGTCGAAGTTATCACCAAGAACGGGCGTTATAGTGCCTTTCCGTGATATAGTTATAAAGTCTCTGAATTTTGAGATATCTACAGGATGTTCGAGAAAGAAAATACGATTCATTACAGCATAAAGATTAGAACCCCAATATCGTTCGTCCTTACTAAGATTACTATAATGATATTCAGGCGGTTCGGCTACTCTTGCGACTACGAAAATTTTTCCGCCGTATGTCTTGTGAAATTCGAGGCCGCGTTCAATAAAATTTAATGCATTGCTATATGCCTCCTTTGTTAATGAGTCTTTCTCGTTAATAACTTGTTTGCGTAGACACTTTAAAGAGTAATCCGCCGTCTTAGCGTGCATAAAGAAAACTATATCGCCAATCTTTGCCCAGCGCGGTGCAGTCCAGCTAGTCCAGCCTGATTCATAATATTCTCCGTCATTGAACAATGGCTCAATAACATAAGCATCACTCTCTTCCAAGTAAGACAACAGCTGTTTAAGTGTCTTAGGTACGCTTATATTATTTATGAACGCCTGAATATTTTTCATGATTAATTAAATCTCCCTTGCATGTTTCATATTTTGCGAATAATAATAACAAAAAATTTTGCTATAATAATTTTAATTTTCCCACTCATAAATTTTTATCTTTTGGAAGGAGTGCAGTAAA
>JAFSQO010000027.1 GCA_017446645.1 Synergistaceae bacterium
TACCGGGCTTCCGGCCTCGACACTGAGATATTACGACAAGCAGGGACTCCTTCCCAACCTCAAGCGAGACGGCAATAACATTCGGATATTCACCGATGACGATTACGCCAGCTTGAGACTCATAGACTGCCTCAAACGTTCGGGGCTCTCAATCAAAGACATCAAGAAATTCATCGACATGGCCGGAAAAGAAGAAGCTTTAACAGGAAGGCTTGAAATATTCCGCAAACGCAGAGAGATTCTCAGGAAAGAACTTGAAGACTTGAAGGGCGTACTTGATGTCATAGAGTATAAATGCTGGTACTACGAGAAAGCCTGCGAAGCCGGAAGCGATTCAGCCGTAAAGAATCTCAAACCTTCAGATATTCCCGAAAAATTCAGGAAAGCGCACGAGACTCTTCACAGAAATCCGTAATCCTAAATCTTCTCTTCCCCTCCATAAAATTTTAACGGCCAAGCCCGAAAGCCTGACCGTTATTATAGCCTTTAACGTTGGTTACTGGTTCTCAGCATTGAGAGTCTGAGCCACAATTCTTCACATGAATGCCTACCGTAGACTGCGTAGAGTCCCGGCATTACCTAGTTATTAATGTAAAAATTCCTGATACAACGAATATATTGTGTCAGTGTTTCGTTCAAGAGAAAAATTCTTCACAGCATGTTCTCTTGCTGATTGCCCCATTGAATATATTAATTCACGATTAGTTATGAAACGCAACATTAATTCTGCGAGTTTTGCTGCATCATCAAGCGGACATATAATCCCCGTTTCGCCATCTATTATGATTTCAGGAGTCGCACCTGTATTCACGCCTATAACGGGCATATAGTTCAGCATGTATTCGACAGTAACGCGCCCGAAAGCTTCGCACTTTGAGAGCATTAATCCAACGTCCATATCGCGTAGAATTTCGACAGCATCGCGCCTGAATCCCCAGAATTTCACATTGCCTTCAAGCCCAGATGAAGCAATGAGCCTCTTCAAGTCCTCCGCGTAACTGTTATTGTTGTCCCCGATTAAGTGGAGCATAAATTTATCTGTCGATTTTTTGAGGATTTGACACGCTTTTATAGCCATAATCTGATTCTTGCCGCGAAATAATCCGCCTGTAATACAAAAATTAATTCGGTATGACGGTCTGCGTTTAATATAGGGTTGAGGAATACGAATACCATTGTAGATTATGCGAGTCTTTTCAGGCGGGCATAACCTGCGCTCATCAACAAAATTTTTGCGTATTGACTGTGATATTGCAATCACAGCATCAGCAAGTGAATATCTTGAATGTACATATGAAAACGGTAAGGAGTAGTGAAGGTCATAGTCATATTCTCCGTATTCCCTGAGATGCCAAATATGAGGAATGTGAAATTTCTGTGCAATAATGTTACCCATTTCTGTTACACTTGAGTTTGTGTGTACGATGTCAAACTTATGTTTCATGAGAATGGATAAAACTTTTCTGAAGAGATATATTCTGTTGAGAAATTGCTTTATTACGCCCTTGATTCTGTTTTCAGAAAGCCAACCATAGAATTTTGAACAGAATACTTCTATACCGTTTTCTCTGCACCTGTCTGCAAGTTCACCTTCGCCGGGAATAAGTACAGAAGGTATCACGCCATATCGCCTCCTAAGGTCAAGCATTAAACCAAACAACGAAAGGTTTGCTCCCCCTCCAAGTGAATTATAGTGTGTTACATAAAGAACTTTTAGGGCAGAATTATTGCTGAGGACTGAGGACTGAGGACTGAGGACTGAGGACTGAGGACTGATTTTAGCGAAGTTATTCTGTTGTGTCAAGATTTTATATTTCTCCCTTCATTAAAATTTTTTGTTATTTTACCACAGTCATTTCACATTGAAGAAACTTTTAGCACATTAATATTAACGAAAAACGGCCAAGCCCGAAAGCCTGACCGTTATTATAGCCTTTAACGTTTGTTACTGGTTCTCAGCATTGAGAGTCTGAGCCGCAATCCTTCCTGACACAAA
>JAFSQO010000280.1 GCA_017446645.1 Synergistaceae bacterium
ATATCACCCTCAACAAATCGAAAGTATCTCCAGGTATTAAAGTAGAAAATATCTGCACGGCAGCATTAATCGGCGTGGTAGGGGTCGGCTCAAGAGGGACAGTAAACATAATGCTCAACAAAGAAGGCTTTGAGAATATCATCAATGCAATGTCAGGCGGAATGATTAAGCCCGTTCTTGGTGATGATGTTTCCATGAGCGTAATCGGTGAGCTTTCCAACATGATAGGAGGCCGCGCACTTGTTCAGAGCGCACTCGGAACAGTAGACGTAACCCCGCCGCAGTTAATAGTCGGAGAGAACATCAGGAACGTTACCAAAGAAGAGACTGGCATGAGAAGTTTTACCCTGCCTTTCACTCTTACGCCTTCAGGGGGGATTTATCTCGTTCTTTCGTTCAAGATAGACTAACTAATCTGTGATTTTAACAGTGAGCAGGAAAAATGTTTTGCTTGTTTGCTGCGCACTAATGCACTAATAATCTAATAATATTGGAATGTAACGGTTCTGGTCTGAATGGGCCGGAGCCGTTTTTAGATAATAAGGAGCGAATTTTGTTGTTATGTTCAAGAAATTAATATATGCCTTGTTGATTGCATGTATATTACTTTCAAGTCCATTAGAGAGAGAGAGTCATGCCGGAGTCATCCTGGTTCTCTCAGGAGGAGGCACAAAGGGCTTTGCTCATCTGGGAGTAATCGAAGCACTCGAACAGAACGGGGTCCCGGTAGTCGGCATCGTAGGCACCAGCATGGGGGCACTCATGGGAGCACTCAGGGCCAGCGGATACACTACAAAGGAAATGCACAAGATCATCAAGGAACTTGACCTGCCGAGCTTACTCTCAGAGAATACAGGGCCAATGTTCGTATTTTCAGGCAACGACAGGAGGGCCAAGACCAGCACGATCCCTGCATTGACTTATAAGATTCAGAACGGTCAGAGAGGTCCTAAAGGCATATTGACAGGTGATAAATTGTACATGTATTTCTCACAGTTAATGCGCCACGTTGATGAGACTGATTTCTATAATTTGCCAATACCGTATGCTGCAGTTGCTACTGATGTTAATACCGGTGAGAAAGTTGTCCTGCAAGAAGGAAATTTAGCCTCTGCAATGAGAGCCTCTATGTCAATTCCTGCGTTGTTCGAGCCTTGGAAGATTGACGGTCATTTATTGATTGACGGAGGAGTTGTATCGAATTTACCCGTCTACACAGCTCAGGAGCTATTCCCGGGGATTCCGATTGTTGCTGTCGATATTTCTGACCCTTTAAACACTACACAACCTTTGAATAATTACATGGACGTAATCAGCCAGGCATTGACTATCTTAATGCGCAAGACTACTGATGAAGAGGGTGCAGCCGCAGACCTGTTAATTACACCTGATGTCTCCGGACTTGGAATGCTTGACACAACAGGCTCTGAAAACACTATAAAACTTGGTTATGATGCAGCTATGGCCAAAATCGAGGAGATTAAAGAATTGTCGAAAAAAGGCCCCGCACTGTTCACACTTAGTAAATATAAGGAAGACAGAAAAATCAGCAACATAGTAGGCGATATAGAAGTTCACGGATTACCGCCTAAAATGGCAGACATGGTACGTAAAAGAAGCCTCAAGTGGGTAGGCAGACCTGTAAATAATGACGAGATCAGCAAGACACTGGAGAATCTTTCAGGAGCGCAGGGAATAGAACTCGCAGATTACCAGTTAGGGCGTACTGCTTCAGGTGATGTCCTTGTGAGAATTGACGTAAGGCAGGCACCGGAACTCAAGGCGGGAATTTCGGGTTACTCGACTAACCTGCACTCTAACAGGTGGCTTTATCTCAAGGGTGAAGCAAGGGGCTTATTGTCAGAGTATGACTCGTTAATAGGCGTTGCCAAGATAGGCGACCAATGGGGAATTGACTTGACATATCAGACAGCTCCCCAGCCTTTGGACGCATGGCAGATAACTTTGTCAGCCCAGAACTGGAAACCAGCAGGCAAATCCGACAATCTCCGGGACTGGGACAGATACGCAGCAGGAGTCAGCAGGCTCTTCACATGGGGTTCAGTCAACATCGGACTCGGCTATGCATACGAACATGTTCAGGGCGATTCACTCACTGACAAAGATGATACAGATGCTGCAGGCCCGACGTTCTTAGCAGAGTACGATAATTTAGATATTCCCGGAGACCCTACAAAGGGCTATTCATGGCGGTTAAATGCATGGTGGCCGGACTTTGACGAGATAAATTACAGGCTGAGTTATTTCAAACCCCTCGAAGTTTCTGAATTATGGCGGATTTACTTCAGGGCAGGCTTTGCAGAAGGAGACATGAACAGGCGGAGTCATGCGGTCTATCTAGGGGCAGCAGAAGAACTTTACTCTGTTGCATCTCGTCCAATCGAAGCCGAAAGAATGGGCTGGGTCAATATTGCCTTCAGGAGAATCTTATCCCGCAACGCAATGGGAGTCGTAGCCGCTGAAGTGTTCGCAAGCTGGGGTTACGCAATGGACAAGGGCTGGAAGAAGATAGACGCGCCTTGGGAGGTCGGTCTTGCTGTGAACTTCCCGAATAATATAGTGGACCTGAAACTCGCAGTCATGTACGGCTCCGAAGAGTTCAAAGCAGGGTTCTTCCTGGGGGTGCCTATCTGGGATCACTATCCTTTGCCGTAGTATATGGCATTATGAACAGGATTATTTATCACGGTGCCAAACAAGTCGTAAGGTTTCCTGAAATCCGGACGGCGGAATATAACAAAGATTTTTACTTTGGATTTTACTGCACGAATTTCAGGGAGCAGGCCCAACGCTGGGCTACTAGATACGGCACTGTCGGCATCGTGAATGAATATTCTTATGTCCCTTCACAAAATCTTAGAGTCCTGACTTTTGACTCTATGACTGAAGAGTGGCTTGACTTCATTGTTTTATGCAGAAGCGGAAAGCCTCATGATTATGACATCGTAGAGGGACCTATGGCAAACGATAAAATTTTCAACTATATACAGAATTTTGTTGACGGAGAAATTTCACGTGCAGCTTTTTGGGAGTTGGCTAAATTCAGGAGGCCGACTCATCAAATAAGTTTTCACACAGCACGGGCCTTAGCGACATTAAAATTTTTACAGGAGTGTAAAATTTTGCCATGACTAAGGACATTGATTTATTTTTCCTTTGCAGCCTGATTGAATTTATCGGACGCAAGCAAAAATTAACGCGAAAAGATGTAGCCGCCTCATTGGGTTATGACAGACTGAAGCATATATACGAGTACGCAGATATTCTTCACTGCGAGCCTATAGCAAAAGTTGCAGACGAGTTCATCAAGATATGCAGGATTGAGACAGGAACTTTTGACAACATAGCAGCCTGTAAATATGACGTTCCGAGTTATTGGGACATCGGAGATGTTTACACAAGGCTCATTCAGGACATCATGAACTCACGAGGCAATGCCAAAGTCATAGACACCCTTCAGGAAATTTATGGCTCATGGATTAGTGACAGCATATCGAACTATAATTCTGACTTCTTCTATCAGCCCCGCGATTATATTCGAGAGTGTTATCTTGAGGGCGAAGTCTTGTAAAATCATCGGGTAGTGTATAATGAACAAAGGAAAGAATTAAGAAAATTTTTTACTAATCACTGCACGCTATTCACTAAACACAGAATTTTTAAGGAGGATTTATATAAATTGGCAAGAAACATTACACCTAAAAACGAAAATTATTCACAATGGTATCTGGACGTTATCAAAGCAGCCGGTCTTGCAGATTATGCTCCTGTCAGGGGCTGTATGGTCATAAGGCCGACAGGTTATGCAATCTGGGAGAATATCCAGGCAAAATTTGACGCTGCTTTCAAGAAGACAGGCCACGTCAACGCATATTTCCCGCTATTAATTCCTTACTCGTTCCTGCGCAAAGAAGCAGAACACGTAGAGGGCTTCGCTCCGGAATGCGCGACAGTTACACAGGCTGGCGGTGAAGAACTCGAAGAACCATTTGCTGTACGTCCTACATCAGAGACGGTAATAGGCTACATGTATTCAAAATGGATTCAGTCATGGAGGGATTTACCCGTATTAATTAACCAGTGGTGCAACGTAATGCGCTGGGAAAAACGCCCCAGACTCTTTTTGCGAACCAGCGAATTTTTATGGCAGGAAGGCCACACTGCTCACGAGACTGAACAGGAAGCACGGGAAGAGACAAGAAGAATGCTCGAAGTTTACCGCACCATAATCGAGAACGAATTAGCAATTCCCGTTACTGCAGGAGAGAAGACAGCCGGTGAACGCTTCCCCGGAGCCGTTGACACATATACATGTGAGGCGATGATGAGCGATGCTAAAGCACTCCAGGCAGGGACATCGCATTTCTTAGGACAGAATTTTGCTAGGGCCTTCGCGATTCAATATCAGAACAGAGAGGGCGAACTTGCTTATTGCTGGACTACAAGCTGGGGAATCTCAACGAGATTAATAGGTGCGTTGATCATGACTCACTCTGACAATGACGGACTGATTATCCCGCCAAGAATTGCTCCGGTAAAGGCTGTTATATTGCCTATCTCGAAAGACGAAAACGTTGCAGAGAATGAGATTCTGCCCAAAGCCAAAGAGTTATCAGCAAAACTTGATGACGAACTCGGCGGAATGTTCACTCAAGTTGATACGGACTTTCATGCGAGACCGGCTGACAGATTTTTCACTCACTTACAGAAGGGCGTACCCTTGAGGCTCGAACTCGGCGAAAAGGATCTTGCAGCAGGTACAGTCAGATTCGTAAGGCGTGATACAGGCGAGAAGATTGACGTTAAATCAGAGAACGTAATAGACACCGTGAAGAATATTCTTGCTGACATTCAGAGCAACATGTTCAACAGGGCAAGGGATTTCAGAGAGGCAAACACTCACGACGCAAAAGATTACGACGAGTTAAAGGCAATTATTGACGAGAAAGGCGGATTTGTCAGGGCCTACTTTGCTGGGACACCTGAAGACGAGAAGCGCATCAAAGAAGAAACCGGAGCGACTCCGAGAGTTATTTTACCCGGAGAGAATCGGGGCAAATGTTTTATAACTGGCAATGACAACGCAAAATTAACGATATTTGCAAAGTCATATTAATAAAAATGTTTGAAGTTGACGTAGTTTTCTCATGCGGTGAGGACAATTTTCTGCCCCTGGCTGACGTTTGGCTCGTTATTGACGTTCTCAGGGCTACGACAGTGATGACCCGCTGGTTTGAACTCGGAGGCCGTGAACTTTACCCGGTAAAATCACCAGATGAGGCACGCAAACTAGTTCAGGAGATTCGGGAGCGCGGTTCTTCGCCGTTATTAATGGGTGAGGTCAATGGAATTCCCCCGGAAGGCTTTGATCTGGGAAATTCGCCCATTGAGCTTAATTACTC
>JAFSQO010000028.1 GCA_017446645.1 Synergistaceae bacterium
GTCGAGATAAGTGCAAAGCAGGGAATCGGAGTAAGTGACCTGCTCGAACGAGTCTTACTTGAGGCAGAAATGCAGGAGTTAAAGGCAAACCCTGATGCAAGCCCTGTAGGTGTAGTAATCGAAGCAAGGCTCGACAAAGGCAAGGGACCCGTAGCTACTGTCATAGTTAAGGACGGAACCCTCAAGACAGGCGACCTTGTGCTTTTCCCTACTACATGGGGAAGAATTAGGGCGTTATTTGACTGGGCCGGGAATCCCCTCAAGACAGCAGGGCCAAGCACCCCGGTTGAGATTCTGGGACTTGACGGAGTACCCAATCCCGGAGAGGCTTTCAGAATCGTGAAAAACGAACGCGAAGCCAAAGACGCAATCAGTCAGGCGAAATTAACTGAACGAGAATCAACCGGTGAAATCAAGAAGGCTTCACTCGAAGATTTATACTCAAATTTACAGGAAGGCCAGCTCCCTCATCTGAATTTAGTTGTGAAGTGTGATGTTCAAGGCTCACTCGAAGCATTATGTGCAGCACTTGAGAAACTTGCTACGAATGAAGTCGGTGTCTCAATCGTTCACCGCGGCGTAGGCAGAATTGCAGAGAGCGATGTTATGCTTGCTTCGGCAGCCAATGCAGTAATTATCGGCTTCAACGTCAGACCTGACAATAATGCGAAACGTGTTGCGGACTTGAACGGCGTAGAGTGCAGAACCTACAACATAATTTATGACGTAATCGATGACGTTAAGGCAGCAATGGGAGGACTCTTAAAGCCAACACTCAGAGAAGAAAGCCTCGGCGAAGTGGAAATCAGGCAGATATTCAAGATACCCAAGATAGGCAAGATTGCAGGCTCTCACGTCACAAAAGGCGTAGTTAGGAGAACCGCTAAAGTCAGGATTATACGCGACGGCATAGTGATTTGGGACGGGAAAATCGCCTCACTCAGGCACGAGAAAGACGAAGCACGCGAGCTTAAGGCCGGAATGGACTGCGGGATTTCTTTCGAGGGCTATCAGGACTTCAACGAGGGCGATGTCCTCGAAGTCTACGAAGTCATAGAGGAGAAGAGAACCCTGTAAACATGAGCAGCGAAAATTTACGAATGGCAAGGATCAACAAGCAGTTACAGCGCGAACTTGCCCTGATATTCGAGAGCAGAATCAAGAAGGCAGGCGTGAAGAGCATAATCATCACCGAAGTTGACTGCACTAAAGATTTAGAGAAGGCGCGGGTCTACTTCACTGCACTTGAGCATAAAAAATGTCCGGGAATTCTTAAGGACCTTAACGAGATTAAAGGCGCAGTAAGATCCCTGCTTGGCCAGAGCATAAAGTTACGAAGGGTTCCTGAACTTGAGTTCGTCATAGATTCCAGCAGCGAATACGGCGCAAAGATCGACAGAATCCTTGACAGTCTCGGCTTGATAGATCACGAAGCAAAACACCAGCAGATAAGCGAAACCCTACTCCCTAACCCCCTCCCCTTAGCAGGAGAAGGGGAACAGAGCAAGGCAGGCAGGAAGTCGCCCCTGACAAGGGGAGATTTAGAGGGGTTTCAATTAGGAGTTGATAACGATGACGAAGACGAAGAACTTTAATGAACAGGACTTACTCCGGGCATCTGAGACGCTCAAGGCTCACGATAACTGGAGTGTCATGGCTCACAGAAAGGCGGACGGTGACGCAATCGGCTCGGTATCTGCTTTGATAACTGCCGGACTCAACGCTGGTAAACGTGTCAAATGGTTCGGTGCTGACCCTGAGTTGCCTGTGACTTACAGCTTTTTGCCTCACTATGACAGGTATATTTATCGCGACTCCCTAAGTTTCGATGAACCAGGCGAGCTTTATATCTTCCTGGACTGCTCAAACGAGAATAGAGGCGTTCAGGGCTTTGACGTTAGCAGGAATATCAACTCTCTGAATATAGACCATCATGGCGATAATACGTTATTTGCCCGTGAAAACTGCGTTGATTCCCTTTCGTCATCTACTGCTGAGTTATTATTCAGGGTTCTTTACGCTGGTAACTGGGAAATCACGAAACAGGTTGCCGAGTGCCTTTACACTGGGATATTCACGGATTCAGGGGGGTTCACGTTCTCGAATACAAGTGCACTGACTCATTTGATAATCGCAAATTTAATCGAGTCAGGCGTTGACTCTGCGCATATCACTGACTTCATAATCCAGAACAAGACTCCGGAAATTATAAAGCTCTGGACTTATGCGTTGCCCAGATTAAAACTCTTTGGTCATGAAAATATCTTCGCAGTAGTGAAGATTTACGCCGATGATTTTGACCGGGCCGGTACGGATATATCAGCGACTACAGGACTCCCTAATTTGATAATGACCTTGCGTGGAGTGAAGTTAATTGCAACAGTCACCGAGAACCCTGCGAGGAACGGCGAGGTCTTCCTGAGTTTCAGGTCAAGAGAGCAAAGCCCTGTAACAGCCTGGAACGTTGCCAGCTTCATGGGAGGAGGAGGCCACCAGAGGGCAGCTGGTGCAACCCTGAAGAAAGCGAACGTTGACGAAGCTGCATCACGAATCGAGGCATATTTACTCAGTCATGAATAACGCCCTTGTCCTTCTGAATAAGCCTGTTGACATGAGGAGTACTGCATGTGTATCGCGGGCAAAGAAACAGCTTGACGGCCTCAAAGTCGGTCATTGCGGGACACTTGACTCTACTGCATCGGGCTTGCTGATTCTTGTAACTGGTGACGCAACACGATTCAGCGATTATGTAATGCTGCTGCCTAAAATCTATCGTGCCAGAATCCAGTTCGGAGCCGAGACTGATACCTGCGATTATTCTGGTGAGATAACTTCGCGCTCTGAGAAGGATTTTGCTGAACTCGACGTGAATAAATTACTTGATTCCCTGTACTCGTTTTCAGGTTGGAGGCTTCAGAGTCCCCCGTCAATTTCTGCGATAAAGATTGACGGAAAGCCTGCATACAAACTTGCCCGCTCTGGTCATGAATTAGAGATGAAGAAGCGGCCTGTCTATTTTAGGCAGATAAAAGTCCTCTCACCCTACGATAAATTAACGGGTACCCTTGAGCTTGAGATTCATTGCGGAAAAGGCACATATATCCGGAGTCTTGCTCAGGATTTAGGAAAAATTACGGGCTTCGGGGCGTATCTCCTGTCACTCGAAAGGGTCTCAATCGGTAATTTTGAAGTGAGTCAGGCGAACGATATTGACTCGGACTATAGATTTACCGGTCTTAGTGAGCTTGCAAGGAACTTCACCAGAATTTACGTCTCAGAAAAAGACTCTAAGAGTTTTGTTAATGGCATGAGTATTTTACTTCGCAATGCAGAGGGCTTTTCACGGGGAGTTTCTCCCATGAATAATATAATCTGCGTTGAAGGCTCTGACTTCTTAGGGATTGGCAGTTACGCGGGCTATGATTACGTCAGACCCCTCGTTATCGTGAAGAAATACTGACATGTTAATCACAATCGGAGCATTTGACGGATTTCACAGGGGACACGAGAAGCTGCTGGATATATGCAGGGCGAATTCTGCCTCCCCTGAAGACTGGGCTGTCCTGTCGTTTTGGCCTCACCCTGGGGAGTTCATGGGAAGGTTGAAGCAGTCACTCTTTACGTTGAGTGAGCGCGAGTTCATAAGGCAGGTAATAGGCATTCCCAACATGTATAATTTATGCTTTGATGATGAGTTAAGAAATTTATCACCCGAAAGATTCTGGAGTCTCATTCATTCGCGGTTCAACATAACGGGCTTAGTCATGGGCAGCGATTTTCATTTTGGACATGACCGTTCAGGCAGTGCGCAGTCCCTGAAATTGCTTGCTGAGTCTTCGGGCCTGCACAATATTCACATTGCTGATTTACTGGACAAGGGCATTTATTCGAGTTCCAAAGCCAGAGAGAGAATTAATTCAGGCGATGTAAGGACAGCACGTGAAATTCTTGGCTATAATTTCTTCATCATGAGTAAAATTATTCACGGCTCACAGCGGGGACGAACTATGAACCTGCCGACGGCTAACCTGAATATAGCAGCAAATAAAATTTTGCCGCCATATGGGGTTTATGCTGCTGCCGTTCTGGTAAATCATGAATTACACTGCGGAGCCTTATCAATCGGGAATAATCCGACATTCGGTGATATTCATGAAGTACGTGCTGAAGTTCATATTCTGGACTTTGAGAAGCAAGACATTTACGGAGAGAACATGCTTTTATTCTTTCTTGATAGAATAAGGGACATTAAGACTTTTGAGAACAAGGACTCGCTGATTATTCAGATAGAGAATGACATAGATACTTGCAGGAGAATTTACAGGGAGGCAGAGATTAACTCGCAAAAATTTTTCATGAGGGCAAAAGAAATTTTCTGCTCATCATCAGTAGAAAACTTTTTGCCTGAACTCATAAATATCACGAACGGAGAAGAGAGAGAGAGAGTAAAGAATGCTGATAGATTCACATTGTCATATAAATTCGCCGGAACTAAGAAACGATGCCCGCTCAGTCATCATCAGGGCAAGGGAGGCAGGAGTCATGAAGATGCTCATAGCCGGCTGTGATTTCGAGGACAGCTGTGAGGCAGTTGCCTTGTCCGAAGATTTCTCACAGTTCGGGCTTTATGCTTCGATAGGGATTCACCCTCATGAGAGTTCACGTTATGAGAGTATCCCGGACGCATTCAGCAGGCTTGTTCATGACACTAAAGTCGTTGCAGTCGGAGAGATTGGCCTTGATTATCACTATGACCACTCTCCCAGAGAGATTCAGAGAAAGATGTTCGAGGCCCAGCTTGAATTTGCGGAACGTGAGAAGATGCCGGTAATCCTGCATATTCGTGATGCCATGAATGACGCTCTTGCAATCTTGTCGGATTATGGCGGTCTGAAAATGCTGTTTCACTGTTACTCAGGGGGCTTCAAGTACCTTGACGATGTCCTTGAGTTTGACTCTATGTGTGCTTTCGGCGGCGCATTAACTTGGCCGAGCAAGGGTTTGGGGGAACTTCGCGATGTCTTCAGGAAAATTCCCCTTGAGAGAATCTTGCTGGAGACTGACTCACCCTACATGACTCCGGTTCCATTCAGGGGAAAGACTAACGAGCCTGCTTACATCAAACACGTCTACGATAAGGCCGCAGAGCTGCGCAGCATGACCGTTGAAGAGCTTGCCTCACAGATCGAGACTAACGCTAAAGAATTCTTTAAATGGGAGTAAATTCATGTTCGAGTTCAGAATCATAGCCGAATGCAGCAAAACAGGGGCACGTGCAGGAGAGTTAATCACGCCTCACGGGGTAATCAGGACTCCGGTCTTTATGCCTGTAGGGACCCTTGCAACTGTGAAATCAATGTCGCCTAGTGAACTCAAAGAGATAAACTCGCAGATAATACTGGGCAACACATATCACTTATATTTGCGTCCTGGTTCTGAGATTATTGCTAAGGCAGGCGGTCTTCACAGATTTATGAACTGGGACGGGCCTATACTCACGGATTCGGGAGGCTTTCAGGTCTTCTCACTCGCAAAGCTCCAGAAGATTACGGACGAGAATGTAATTTGCAGGTCTCACATTGACGGCTCGCTGCTCATAATGTCCCCTGAGTGGTCAATGGATACCCAAAGGGTTTTAGCGTCTGATATAGCGATGTGCTTTGACCAGTGCAGCGAACTCCCTGCTACCCATGAGAAACTTGAAGAGGCATTGAAGCGCACGACTTTATGGGCGATACGTTCAAAAGAGTATTTCATGAGCCATAATGATATAAATAATCAGGCTCTATTCGGGATAATTCAGGGCGGTACATGCGATGATCTGCGTGAGAGAAGTGCCCGTGAGATAATTGACATAGATTTTCCGGGTTATGCAATAGGCGGCTTATCAGTCGGCGAGTCCCATGAGGCCATGTATCACACGTTAGATATTCTGAATGACATAATGCCCCTCAACAAGCCCAGATACTTAATGGGAGTAGGCTACCCTTCCAACATAGTCGAGGGAATTGCAAGGGGTGTTGACATGTTTGACTGCGTAATGCCAACCCGCAATGGTCGTAACGGTACGTTATTTATTTCGTCAGGCCGTGTGAATATCAAGGGCAAAGTTCACTCTGAAGATTTCTCAAGCCTTGACCCTGAATGCGATTGTTACACATGCAGGAATTTCACGAGGGCATACTTGCGTCATCTTGCAATGTGCGGTGAGATTCTGGGTGCTCGTCTATGTTCGTGGCATAACCTGCGCTTCACTGTCAGGATCGCGGAACAGGCACGGGAGGCAATAATCGCAGGAAAATTCCCTGAATTCCTGGAGAGGTTCAACGAAAAGTTCCATGATAACCCGCAGAATCAAGATTAACCCATTAAACCCTGAGCCTGAAATAATCGCCCTTGCCGCTAACATAATCAAATCCGGAGGTCTCGTTGCCTTCCCTACTGAGACAGTTTACGGACTGGGAGCAAATGCCCTTGACCCTGAAGCCGTGAGCAGAATCTATCTCGCTAAGGGCAGACCATCTGACAACCCGTTAATTCTTCACGTTAGTAATTTATCACAGGCTGAGTCTCTGGTCCATATGAACGACAAGGCAAGAATGCTCGCGAAAAAGTTCTGGCCCGGTTCTCTGACTCTTGTACTGCCTGCAAAGGAAATTATACCGTCAAAGACTCGCGGAGGCTTGGAGACTGCTGCTATACGCTGCCCTGATAATGCGGTTGCCCTAGAGTTAATCAAAGCGTCAGGTGTCCCGATAGCTGCCCCCAGTGCAAACACAAGCGGTCGGCCAAGCCCTACTGATTCAGATAGCGTCTATAATGACATGAACGGCAAAATTGACTTAATCCTTGACTCAGATTCTATTAGGGTCGGCATAGAGTCAACCGTGATAGATATTTCGGACACTGAAAGAGTTTTATTGCTGCGTCCCGGAGGAATGTCCCGCGCCTTAATCGAGGAAGCGTTAAACATGTCCCTTGAACGTCCTGAGCATGATTCAGAGAGCA
>JAFSQO010000281.1 GCA_017446645.1 Synergistaceae bacterium
AACGCGGTTATACCCTGGCAGGCGTTCAGATTGGGGACTCCTGCGACAAGTTAATCGCCTTGGGAATGCCAGAAGACTATAGCGATGACCACGAGGGCTGGACTTACACGAACTCAGAGACTGGCGAGGAATTTTTCTTCCAGTTCAACAGCAGCAATGACGGTGAAATTATTATCGACTGGATGAGCTGGGAATGCCCCGTAGCAGCAGGCTAGGAAATGCTACAACATGACTGAAGAAGACATAAAATTACGCTTCATAACTCCTGCTTTGCTGCGAAAAGGCTGGAAGGGTCTTATCAGCATGGAAACAAAGATAACTGACGGCAAAATAACTGTAATCGGAAATATCAGGCATCGTGAAAAAGCTCTCAGGGCTGATTATATTCTTTACATGAACTCAGGAAGACCAATCGCCGTGATCGAAGCAAAGAGCAAACTTTACTCAGTATCAGCAGGACTGCAGCAGGCCAAAACTTACGCAGAAAAACTTGGCGTAAAATTCGCTTACTCATCAAACGGTGACGGCTTTGAAGAGTTCGACTACATGACAGGCATTGAACGCTTTATCCAGCTGAGTGAATTTCCTTCAAGGGAAGAATTAATCAGGCGTTACGAATCTGAAAGCAGCATGAACGAGCTTCAAAAGAAAATTTTTGCTGAAGGATTCTACACTTCACTCGATGTCCCTTCACCGAGATTCTATCAGTGCATAGCAGTTGACAGCGTGCTTAATTCAATAGCTCTTGGCAACAGACGCGTCCTGCTTGTAATGGCTACAGGCACAGGAAAAACTTTTACGGCCTTCCAAATCGTGAATAACCTGCGAAATAATAGACTCGCAAGAAAAATTTTCTATCTCGCAGACCGTAATGTCCTCGTTGACCAGCCGTTGAGCAGCGACTTCAAATCACTCGAAAAAGTTGCTCACAAAGTACAATACATGAAGGACAGAAAGAGCCACGTAACAAGCTACGAAATGTATTTTGCAATCTATCAGCAGTTAATCGGCGATGAGGGCGAAAAACGCTACGAGGAATTATTCAAGCCTGACTTCTTTGATTTAATTATCGTAGATGAATGTCATAGAGGCTCGGCAAAAGCTGACAGTCAATGGCGAGAGATTCCCACATATTTTTCATCTGCAATACAAATCGGAATGACCGCTACTCCCAAAGAAAATAAATATGTATCGAACATAGATTATTTTGGCAAGCCGGTCTACTCTTACAGCCTCAATCAGGGAATCAATGACGGTTTCCTTGCTCCCTTCAGGGTCTTAGAACACAGAATGAATATCTCTGACGGCTGGAGACCTGCGAAAGGCCAGCGCGACATTTACGGGAATCTAATCGAGGACAGAGTCTATAACACACTCGATTACGATTACAACATAATTATTCAAGACAGAACCAGAGCCGTAGCCGAAAGAGTCACGGATTACCTGAAGCAGACAGGACGAAAGCAGCGAACGATAATTTTTTGCGCTAACGAAGATGCCGCAGAGAGAACCCGAAAAGAAATCGCTAACTTGAACGCCGACATGATGCGAGAAAATCCCGATTACGTTGTGAGAATCACAAGCTCAGATAATTACGGTAAAAGCAAGCTCGATTACTTCACATCAGTTGACTCTGAATTTCCCGTAATTGCTACGACCTCTGAATTGCTCTCTACAGGAGTAGATACTAAGACAGTGCAGCTAATAGTCCTCGATAAAAATATATTGTCAATGACCCAGTTCAAGCAAATAATCGGACGCGGAACCCGAATCAGAGAAGACAAGGGCAAGCTCTCATTTGTCGTCATGGACTTCAGGGGAGTATCAAGACTCTTTGCTGATCCTGACTGGGACGGCCCGATAGAAATTTCTTCGGACTTTGACCCAGACTCAACATCAACGCCTAAACCTGAACCACCTGAACCGAACCATCCTGTAAACCCTCCCAGAGGCAAGCCTGTAATAGATAAAGACGGCTGCTCAGTCGAAATTATTGGCGAGGTTGTGTCGATTTATGACCCTGTAGAAAAATTATTCAGGCAGGAGAACATAATAGACTACACAAAACGAAATATTTATGGAGAATTCGCAGACCTTCAGCAATTCATAGCACGCTGGAATGATACAGCCAAAAAACAGGAAATCACGGAGCTGTTCAGGGAAAAGGGAATCGACTTCGAGTTACTCAAGCAGGAGCAAAACATGCAGGATACTGACAACTTCGATTTTATATGCTACATCGCTTTCGGCCAGAAGCCTTTAACCAGAGCAGAACGCGCTGAGAAAGTCAAACGCAGCGACTTCTTCACCGGATACAGCGGACCAACCCGTGAGATTCTCGAAGCACTCTTAGACAGATACGTAAATTACGGAGTCTCTGAACTTGAGAATAATGCAGTCCTGAAAATTCCGCCGTTCACGAAATTCGGCAAGCCTGCTAAAATAATTTCACTCTTCACTGACAAAAGCTACTCGGACTCAGTGAAGGAACTCGAAAAATTAATTTACACGGCAGGTTAAACCATGAGCAACCTTAACGGCATAATCAAGAACATTCGCAACTACATGAGAATGGATCCCGGAATCAGCGGCGATGCTCAGAGAATTGAGCAGCTCTCATGGATTCTGTTCCTGAAAGTCTATGACGCAAAAGAAAATGACTGGGCATTCAGTGATGAGAAATACGAGTCAATAATTCCGGAGCATTTACGCTGGCAGAACTGGGCGCACCCTGACGAAAAAGGACAGTCAATAACAGGCGATGAACTCCTTCACTTCGTCAATGATGAATTATTCACAAAGTTGAAAGCTCTTCCGGTTGATTCGTCAACTCCCGTGAAAAAATCAATAGTACGCTCAGTCTTTGAAGACACGAACCAGTACATGAAGGACGGAGTCCAGCTGCGAAAGGTCATAAACGAAATTGACAGCGTGAACTACCCTCACTTATAGAAGTGAGGGCTTCCTAATTCATCGAGGCCGCGCTCCACTCTTATTGGCTGAAGTCGTCTTACGTCCTCTCCAAAGGCGTTGATTTCCTGCGTCCCACAGGTATTTTGTTTAGACAACAATATCATGTTACGGGCAGCGTGTATATCCCGATCTTCGTGATACCCGCAATCACACTTATACATTCGGTCAGCTAACGTAATATCCTTCTTGAGCTTTCCGCAACAGGGACAATATTTCGTTGTAGGCACACTTGACGGCAAAACTATTACTCGTTCGGACTTCATTAACTTTGCTTTCACACGCCCTAATATTGAGTGTTGAACTTTACGCCCAAACAAGCCTTTATGCCAGCCTTTCAAGTTTTCGTTCTGCATGTATACTCTCTCATGCTGTAATAGCTCATGAACTATCTTGTTTGCTGCATCATTTTTTCTGTTGTCTAATTTCTGATACTCTTTACGCAATAACTGGACAGCTTTGAACCAGTTGCTTGAACCCTTCACTCGCCGGGCTGCTAATCGCTGGCATTTC
>JAFSQO010000282.1 GCA_017446645.1 Synergistaceae bacterium
CATGAAGGCACTTAAAGCAGCTAAGACAAACGGACGGAAAGTCGGAGCATTGAAATATAAATCCGATTATCAGTCAATAAATCTTCAGCAGCACGGAATGACATATAGTTTCTATAGTGCAGGCTATATAAAAATTCAGAAATTGGGTAAAATAAGGATTAGAGGGGCAGGTCAATTCTTTAATATTCCGAATATAGAATTTGCGAATGCAAAATTATTGAAGCTGCCAGACGGATATTACATAGACATAACGACATATCAGTACAAAGGAGTTGAACGGGAAAAACATAAATCCGAAGTTGGTATCGATATGGGAATAAAGACGGCAATAACGACCTCAGACGGCATAAAATACAATGTCTCAGTTGAAGAAAGTGAACGCCTCAAGAAATGCCAGCGATTAGCAGCCAGGCGAGTGAAGGGTTCAAGCAACTGGTTCAAAGCTGTCCAGTTATTGCGTAAAGAATATCAGAAATTAGACAACAGAAAAAATGATGCAACAAACAAGATAGTCCATGAGCTATTGCAGCATGAGAGAGTCTACATGCAGGACGAGAACTTGAAAGGCTGGCACAAAGGCTTGTTTGGGCGTAAAGTTCAACACTCAATATTAGGGCGTGTGAAAGCAAGGCTAATGAAGTCCGAACGAGTGATAGTTTTGCCGTCAAGTGTGCCTACAACGAAATATTGTCCATGTTGCGGAAGACTCAAGAAGGATATTACGTTAGCTGACCGAATATATAAGTGTGAATGCGGGTATCACGAAGACCGAGATATACATGCTGCCCGTAACATGATATTGTTGTCTAAACAAAATACCTGTGGGACGCAGGAAATTAACACCTTTGGAGAGGACGTAAGACGACTTCAGCCAATAAGAGTGGAGCGCGGCCTCGTTGAATTAGGAAGCCCTCACTTCTATAAGTGAGGGTAGTTCACGATGAAGGGAAAATCTAAAAATGACAGTTAGCGCAAATATCAGGCAATTGAGAAAAAAGGCAGGGCTTACTCAAATAGAACTCGCCGAAAAGATAGGTGTGTCAATAGCTACGTTAAGACGCTGGGAAGCAGGAGAGACTTCACCAACTGGAACAAAAATAACGGAGATTGCTGACTTGCTGGGGGTCTTACCGGACGAAATAGTCAAAGATGATAATAAGACAGTAATTTCACGGTCCGATATAAAACACTCGAATTCAGCTAACTCAGTGTGTATGCTTGTTTATGAAGGAGAGGGAACCCGCATCGAACTCCCTCCCACTGAAAAGGGTTATGAATTATTTAATCGATTAATCGACACCATGATTAACAAACGAAATCCTCAGGCTCCGAACCAGTCATCTCCTGAAGATCTGTAGTGACATCGCTCGATAAGCCCATAGCTCTCGCAAGTGTGTCAAGATATTTCTTCTCGGCCTGGGTATCGACATCAATAGCCATTAACGAGGCCGAATAGACTTGAGCAGCAAGTTCAGGTCTGCCTTTACATGCCTGCACGATTTTAGCCGTTTCCATTGGGCCTTGCAGTTTCTGAATCACATAATTCACACCGTCCTGGCCTATGCCTGATGCTTTGACGTTGTTGATTATCTTGTTGAACTCGTCAACGTCAACTTGGCCGTCTGATTTCGCTGCGTCAATCATTGCAAGCAAAATAATCTCTGCGTCCGAAGCCTGCTGCTGGGGTGTAGGCTGTCTATATGTCTGAGCCTGTGCTTGAGCCTTAGCCTGAGCCTGGGGAGCTGCCGGTGATTTCTTAGTGAGAGCCTTGTATGCCATCATGCCCAGTAAGCCCATTAAGCCGCCTCCCAGTGAGTTCGCAGTAGTACTCTTGGATTGACCAGTTAATGCCCCCAATAATGCGCCTATTCCTGCTGCTGCAAGGTTATCGCCGCCGACTTTCTTAGTCACGTTCTGCCCTGCCCCCATGAGTGAGCCAAGCAAGTCGCCCATGCCGCCTGAACTTGAACGTGAAGCTGCCGGTGAGCCTGCTCCCATGAGTGAGCCGAGTAAATCACCTACGCTGCTGCCTGCGTTATTCATTCGCGAGCTTGTTACAGGTGATGAAGTTCCCTGCATTACTGAGCCTAAGAGATCCATAAAGTTAAATGCCATGAAAAAATTTACTCCTTTCAATAAGCAAAATATAATTCGTAAAGATTTTAGCACTTGTTGTGATAGAATTTATCGTAATTTGCAAATCTTTTCAGGAGGTATGTATCGTGAAGAAATTTTTATCAGCACTTCTCGTTTTATCGTTCGTAGTGTGTTCTGTCGGTTTGGCTTCGGCTGAATGGAAATTTGAACGCAAAATCAGCATCGTTTGCCCCTGGGGTGTAGGCGGCGGTGCAGACTCAACTCTGAGACCTATGGCGAATTTACTCAAGAATATTCTGGGTCAGGAAGTCGAAGTCGTCAACGTAACCGGCGGAAATGGCGTTACTGCAGTCGAGTACGTCTACAAACAGCCTGCTGACGGATATACTTACATGCTCGGTACTCAGTCATTATTCATGCAGGATATTCAGGGTACTACGTCAATGAACTTCAAAGACGAGTTCATACCAGTTGCAAGGCTCGTTCATGCAATCAACGTAATCACCGCATCAAAAGTAGCTATGGAAAAGAAAGGCTACAAGACCTTCTCAGAAATGCGCAAATACGTTCAGGACAATCCTTTTGAAGTAAGCGTAGGAATGCTCACGAGTACAGGACTTGACGGGGCATCACTGAAACAGGCTATCGAGGGTCTTGACATCCTTGATGTGTCCTACCCTTCAGGCTCTGAAATGAATTCAGCTCTTGTTGGCGGTCATATCGACATCATGGTAACCGGAACTGACGAAATCGAAGGCTTAATCACAGCTGGCGACATAGTCCCGTTACTTGCTCTCTGTGAGAAGAGAATGAAGCGTTATCCTGATGTTGAATGCTCTGTAGAACTCGGCATTAACTCAGTACTTGGCCCTGCAAGAGGTATCTTCGCAAAGAAGGGCACTCCCAAGGAAGCAATTGACGTTCTTGTTGCTGCTATCGAGAAGGCATCACAGGATCCTTCATGGCAGGCTTTCCTGGTTCAGGGCTGCTACGATGAGAGACCGGGCTTTGCCGGACCTGAAGAATACGCAAAGGCTTGCGAGGAAGACTACAAGTTACTCAGCGACTACCTCAAGGCTGAGGGCGTTATGAAGAAGGACTACTACGCAAAGTAATTTTACTCGTTATCGGCGGGGTGAAATCTTGCCCCGTTTTTGTTTATTGATTCACGAATTCACGGAAGGAGAGAAATTTTCACAGTGTTTGAATTAATCTGTAATGTCTTGCTGTGGCTGGGACTTCTCTATGCCTACTGCTTCAATGTTCTGGAGGCTCCCATACCTGACAGGACCGCTAGAAACCCGTACACATTAAAGCCCGATATTTGGCCTAAGGCTATAATTATCCTGTTATTAATCTGTATCGCTATAAATATTATTAACATAATCCGCAAGAATAAGAATAACCCTGACTTCTCACTTGATGCTTTATTAACTATCAGGGCCAGGATGTGTATAGGCATTGCCTTAGTACTTGCTGCCAGCTTTATGCTTGAGCCTCTGGGCTACATGGTTACGTGTGTCCTTGTCTTATTCTTTTACGGCTTACTGCTCGGCCAGACCCATGTAATCAGGCTTGCCTTCATGTCGGTGATATTAACGCTTGTGTTATATGTCGTCTTCAGTGTCCTCTTATCCGTAAATCTCCCAAGGGGCACTATACCGGAATTACGAAACTTCTCGCTCTACATCGAGGGCATAGTCTCGTCAGTGAAAGCCGCTATCATGTAAAGGAGGTCTAACAATTATGACAACTTGGGAATTATTTACTAACGGTTTTGGAGTTCTCTTAGACCCTTATACATTCATGATGGTAGTCTTTGCCATAATCGTAGGCACGATTTTCGGGGCATTGCCAGGTGTCAGTGCGACAATGGCCGTAGCTCTGGGACTGCCCTTTACTTACTCAATGCAGCCTATACCAGCTATAGTCTTTCTCGTTGCTGTATACTGTTCGTCAATCACAGGCGGAAG
>JAFSQO010000283.1 GCA_017446645.1 Synergistaceae bacterium
AATGTGAAATATTTTACTAGAAAATTTTTATTTTGCTGCAAACTTTCTTTTTTGCAGAATCCATCATAGAATAATAAATAATTTTACCCGCAAAGTAAAACACCCTCAAGAATGTGATTTGCTTTGCTAATATTCTTGCAGAAATTTTACAAGGAGGTGTAGGAAATTAGACACAACGATGAAGAACTCAATACCGCAGAGAACATCGCCATAGCCGAAGCGTCACGGGAAATTATTCAGCGTTACGGAGATGCTGCCCGCGAGTATGTCATTGCTTACCAGGGTATTAACAGCGAGACCGGCCAAATCTTGCAAAAGAGTCTTCAGGGCATCGCAGGCTCTAAAGTCAACCCTGATTATGTGTACCAGAATTTACGTCAGCAGGCAGGTTATTCGGCAGAAGTCCTCGACACAGCCAGGACTAACGCAGATAATATAATTAATCATGACAGGACACGGGCCTTCAGAACTGATGATTTGAGCACACGCAATGATCCAAGATTTGGGAGGATCGGCGGAGTCAATGAGCAGCAATATGACCAGGCACTGATCAGGGACGGTGAAATTGTCGGGGCATCGCAGTTAAAGTTCGTAGGTTCGAGTCCTGAAGAAGCACTGGATAAGCTTGCAGGCAAAAAATTTGCAAAATACATCGACAACGGCACCGACATAACTGTCCCGTCGGATTATTATGACGGGATAAAGGGGGCAATTCCCGGTAAAATTCAGACACTTCAGGAACAGCAGGCAAAGGCACTCGCAAAGGGCAATCAAGAGCTTGCACAGGCAAAGGCAAGGCAAATCGAACGCTACAGAAAAATTGATGCAAGCCTCAGAAGGAGTAAAGTCTCGAATTCTGAAGCTATGCAGGCAAGGCTCAACCCAACGCTGACTACGGTAAAGAATATTGCAGGTATAAGTCATCAGGCAGGCTTACAGGGTGCGAAATTCGGCGCAGGTATCTCTGGAGGCGTTTCTCTGGTGCGTAACATCTCGGCTTACATCTCCGGAGAAAAGGATTTCGGCGACGCTGCCATTGACGTAGTGATTGATACCGGAAAGGGTGCTGTATTTGCTTATGCATCGAACTTTAGTGTAACTGCTTTGACAGGCTGCATGAAAAATTTCGGCTCAGGATTAATGCGCTCGGTTGCAAAGTCAAATTTACCTGCTCAAGTAGCTGCTGCAGTGCTAGAGACCGGCAAGACTTTATTCAAATTCGCTTCAGGAGAGATTGACGGCCTTGAATGTCTCGAAGAACTTGGCCAGAAGGGTGCTAACATGACTACCTCAGCAGTCTTTGCAGGACTTGGCCAGATGATAATTCCCATTCCTGTTGTCGGTGCTCTTGCAGGCTCTATGATTGGCTATGCACTGTCAGGAGGATTTTACGGGGAGCTTATGAACTCACTGAAGGCCGAAAAATTATCGCGTGAAGAGAGAATCAGAATCGAACACGAATGCAGCGAGGCAATCAAAGCACTCAAAGAATACAGGGCAAAACTTGAGTCTTTAGTTTCCCAGTACTTAATCGAACATATTAACGCATTCCACACAGCTTTTGATGTCATGAAAGAAGCGATGAATCTCGGCGACATTGACGGCTTTATCCTAAAAACGCAAGAATACTCCCACTTCTATAAGTGGGAGATGAATTGCACCAATTAGACTAGTAGTGTATAATTTGCTTCGTTGAATAACTGGAATATCTTGTTAGAATTCCGACAACAAAAGCAATAAATCAATATTAGAGTACCTGTGGGACGCAGGGAATTAACGCCTTTGGAGAGAATGTAAGACGCTGGCAGAAT
>JAFSQO010000284.1 GCA_017446645.1 Synergistaceae bacterium
CCCCTAAATTACGTATATAATACTTGACATCTTGAATTTTTTCATAGAATAGAGATATTTCATTATGAGACCTGGTCAATGGGCGGTAACAATCGGAGGCTGGGTTACAGATTAAAAAATTTTTAATTAGGGAAGTGATTTGATGTTTTCTCCAGAAGAATTCAACGAAATAATCAGAAAAGCTGAACAAGGCGATAAGAATGCTCAAAACAAGCTGTATAATTACGGGCTTGCTCTCAGGCGCGGTGTTCATAAAAATTTGCAAAAAGCTATTGAAGTTTGGCGTAAGGCGGTTGACTTCGATATACCCGAAGCAGCAGGAAACCTCGCAGAATTATACGAAAATGGCAGCAATGACACGGGAGATAATAAAATCGAGCCGAACATCAAAGAAGCAGCAAAGTATTACAGCATAGCCGCTGACATACTTGAAAAAATGTTGGAAAGTAATCAGCTTGCAAACGAGGCTGATGTGCAAAATACAATAAAATTTTACAGGGAAAAAGCTGCTTACATGGCAAAGTAATTATATTAACTGGTAAGCTGTTGCTCTGCGTTTTTATATGTGGGTTTTGTTAATAACAATAAGGAGGTTTTACAAATGGGATTGTTAGGCAGCATATTTGGAAGCGTCCAAAAAAACATGTTGAGCCGTTTTGGAATTCACACACCTAGGGATGCAGTGAGGGTGCTTGAGAACATTGCAGAGAGATATTACGGCTCTGATGTATATGAAGATCAAAGCGCGCGTCAGGCATCGAACACCGTGAGAGGTATCTGGCGATGGCTTATGAGTTTATCAATGAAGCCAGGTAGAGAAGGTGATGAGGCTAAGAGCGCAATTGATGCTCTAAAACGTTCTCCTTATCGTTGTAAGCAGTTCTTTGCGGAATGCGGAATAATGCAGGGAGATCAGGAAGAATAAAATAATAACAAAATCACGCAGGCCGTACAACATGGGCGGTCTGTTTTTTTTGCGCTAGAGCAGTTTTTTTAAAAGTCCGTACAGCTCACTCAGAGTCTACGAGGTCAAGACCAGAAAAATCATCAGATACTCGAACATAATAGCCTCGACAAGCAACGTAATTTACACTGCAATATCAGGCGATTTATTAAGGCTCGATGTCGGCGGAATTCTCGTAACGTTATGGAGATTAATCCGTGACAGAAAATTCAAGCAGGAAGTAAAGCGCGAGTTCATCACAGAAAACTTCGACAACATGATACGCGGTGAAGAATACGATTTCGAGTGAGTGACAGAACCCGCAATGTGAGGCCGAGATTATTGCTTGTTCGCAGGCTTTGGTCTTGGCCTCCGTTTTCTTTGGGCTTGGCCTTGCTGCTGAGTATTTGCTTTGTTGGACGCTTGTTTGTTTGGTTTGCGTTTCGCTTCATGTGGCGTTGACGGTCTGAGACTCCTTGCGTTTACCTTGACCCCTGAACGTTCACGCATTTCACGCTTTTCTCTCTCTATGCGCTCGATTCTGGCTTTGGCTGCCTTCTGTTTCTCGGCAAATTCCTTATCTATTCCCCATTCTTCGCCGTTAAGAACTGAAGTCTGAAAGTCCGGAAATTCAGAAATCAGCACAGGCACGAGTCTGCCGTTTGGAAATCGTATATTTACCCGCTCCCGTCCCAAGTCCAGACTCTCAAGGATATACGTACCCTGTTCAGTGCGAATCTTTGCACCGGGTCCGGGCAGCTTCTCCCAGAGTTCCGAATATAACTCCTGCTCGTAGGACATGCAGCACATCAAGCGGCCGCACAAGCCCGAAATCTTCGTAGGGTTCAATGCAGAACGCTGTTCCTTTACGATTTTGATGCTTATCGGAGAAAAACCACGCAGCCAGTAACCGCAACAACATGGCCTTCCGCATGAGGCAATGCCCTTGACGATTCTGGCCTCGTCACGGATACCGATCTGACGCATTTCGATTCGGGTCTTGAATTCGTGTGCCAAATCCCGGACATATGCGCGAAAGTCTATTCTCTGTTCAGCCGTGAAGTAAAAAAATACTTTTTTGCGATCAAGCATGTATTCAACGTCAACGAGCTTTATCTTTATCTCGTGTCCGGATAATAATGCACGTGCCTTGGGGAGTGCCTCGCGTTCAAGCCGCCTGCATTCATGATAGTTGATTATGTCCTCAGCGTCTGCTTCTCTGACAAAGTCAACGTCCTGCAAAATCATCTCTGTAGAATCCTCGAATGTTATCGTCTCTGATTTATATTTCCCGACCTGTTCCGGAGTCATGATTCCACCGGGCAGTCCCATCTCGTAGCCCCTGAATGTTTTCAGAACGAGCCATTTTGTGTTGTTGGTCTCAAGTTCATTCAGGATTTTATCGTCATTTATGTTCGTAAAGCCCAGATATCGAGGCTTACCGAAAATCGTCAAGTAAGTTTTCACAGTGAATATTTTCCTCTCTTAGTGTCAATATTATAATATCGCAAAGCTGTATCAGTGATAAGTTCTTTCTGTCAGCTATGAGCCTCAACTTCTCGATTCTCTCTGCAAGTATAAAGTCATGAGTAGAAACCGCATAACTTGCCCATGAATTCAGGTCTTTAATCACCGCATCAACGTCAGGTATTGCCTTACGGGTCTTAGCAAGCCACTCTATCCAGTCAGGAGCAGTCTGAGGAGGTTCTGCGGAGTCATTCTCTTCATGAAAAGTCAATGCATTAAATCTCGCCCTGCTTCGTAAAGTCGGCAAAAATAATCTGGAATCTTCCATTAAGAATAACAAACAGGCATGTGCAGGAGGTTCTTCAGCAAGTTTCAATAAGCTGTTGGCAGCCGGTAGCAGCAGCTTGTCAGAGTTCATGATTACCCCAAGACGTTTTTGAGCTTCAAGTGGTTTTACTGCAATCTCGTTGATTAAATTCCTGCATAAATCTATAGTCGGAGCCTTGTTTATGTCGCCTGTGACTAACAAATCCGGGTGATTTGGCCTGTAACTGCCCAGAATGATTTTTGCAAGTGCCTCGATTATCTCATCATGATACTTCAGGGGTGCAGCTATTGCCCTGCAGTGAGGTACATTGCCGGACTCAGTTTCCCGTAAAATTTCCTGCCACGTTACATTAAGAGAGAGATCAGACAACCCTTTATTTCCTCCATGAGTGCAAGAGCCTTAGTGCGATTCCCTTCGTACAAAAATGCTTCTTCGAGTTCGTCCATAGCTTTCTCTGCACGCTCTATAGTAATATACATTTTGCGGTCAGTCTTTCGCCACCTCATGTCCCGCTTTATCCGCATTCCTTTGAGTGCACGCTTTAATAATTCATTCAGGACGTTTCTGTATTCTTCGATTAACCTGCCGCCCGGAAAAACTGAGAGCCTGTCAGACAACTCGTAAAGCTGGTCAAGCAAGTCCTCAAGTTCAGCTGCTTCCATTGCAGAGTCAAACGAGAAGCCTGACGATGCGATTGCGTTTGCCGGTGCTGCGTGATGTCCGGAGCTGCCTCCGTATTCGACTCTGGGCTGTGAAGGTTCCCCTCCTCCTCCGCGCTTTATCTGGATTGGCATTGCTTTATCATGGCCTCCAGTCGTGAAATAATTTCGTTAAAGACTTCATGCTCTGAAAGTTTATCACAGTTTACAGCAATAAAGTTTTCTGATGAGTCCCTGTAAAATTTCGCAACGTTCTTCATTAATGCAAGTCCTTCTGACTCAAATTTATCATTCTCGAATTTGTCATTAAGATTCTTACGTGATTTCATGCGTTCAAATGCGGTTTCAGGTGTTAAATCAAGAAGGATTTTTGCGTCAGGTTCCGGGAAGTTACATGCAGTGATTATGCGTTTAACGTGAGCAATTTCCAGATTGTGGCCTCCTGACTGATATGCAAGTGTAGAGTCATTATAGCGTTCGCAAATTATATTGTGCCCAGAATTCAACGCAGGCATGATGATTTTCTCAACGTGTTCGGATCTGTCAGCAAGGAATAATAACAGCTCTGACAATGCGTTATAGCTCTTGCTCCCCAGAATGAACTCTCGCAGGGTCTTTCCGCCTTCCCAGCCACCCGGCTCAAAAGTGCATATAGTTCTGCGTCCCGTGAAGTCCTCAAGCCACTGAGCAATTCTCTTTGCCTGAGTGCTCTTTCCGCTGCCGTCAATGCCTTCAAGTGTGATGAATAGTGCTTTCATGATTTTACTCCGTTATAGTGATTACTCGTTTTTGCATACCGTCAATGAAGTACTCTGAGCTGAATATTTTCAGATTGCCTTCTTTGATACGTCGTGCCTTTGTCTCACTCATGTATTCTTCTTCTTCGTCAGTCAATAATTTCTGGGATTTATTGCTCATGGCTTCTTTAAGGGCATTAGCTAACTTGTCGGCAGCAAGCTCTATTATAAGCTCGTTGTTAGAGTCAAGTGCTTTTATCTCCGTGAGCATTCGTGAAAGGCTGTTAATCGACTTCCAACCCTCATCAACTGAAGTCTGTGCTGTTGGCTGAATGGAACCGCCCCGTACGATGACTTCGCAGACTCCTGACGCGTCATCCGGAATCTTCATGATGAACTTTCGGGTGATTGGCTCCGTCCTCCAGCCCCGTAACTTCACGATTACTTGAATCTCATCACCAGGTGAGGCATGTGAAGGGACTCTGACATCTTCGATCATGAGAACTTTAGGCTTCTGGGTAGCCTCGACAGTTACGGTGAAGCCAACGGGCATAATCTCGCTGAACGGCTGAATCATGAAGGCGTTGATTATCTCTATAGTCTGAGCAAATGCCTTTGCTATGATGTTCTCTGATTCGTAGAAAATATCCCGGCGTGACCACCCATAAGGAACACTGCGACCGTCAATATGCGTGATTACCCGCATAGTGCCCTGTCCTTTACGTCCCCATGCTTCTTCTGCAAGACCTGTGAAAATTCCCTCAAGCAATGATTTAGTCAGG